>JABSRR010000071.1 GCA_013215025.1 Pseudomonadales bacterium | reverse complement strand
ATCATGTCAAACATCGATTTCTCATAGAAAACCGCAGGCAGGTGTTTCAGGTCAGGAATACCACCATTACTGGTGACATTAAAACCGTGGCAGCCCGCACAATAACGATGATAAAGATCCAAACCAGACGCTAAGGTTTCATCGCTAACAACAGGCATATCAGGCAACTCCGGATACTGAACCTGATTAACTACCGGCGGTAAATGCTGCGAAGCGCCTAGCTTAAATACCAATATTCTAGAGTGAAATGGGCGCTCTTTAGGCACCTCATTACCCGCTATTAAACTGAATGCGCCACCCCGCCCAGCCAATACCGCAATATATTGCTCACCATCCACCGCATAGCTGATAGGTGCTGCGACAATGCCGGTTTGCGCAATAAATTGCCACAGTTGCTCACCAGTTGCCGCATGGTAAGCACGAAACTCTCCATCATCGGTGCCCTGAAAAACTAAATCGCCAGCCGTACTTAAAATACCGCCATTCCAGGTTTTCGAATGGTCAACACGCCATTGTTCGGATTGGGTTTTAGGGTCCCAGGCGATCAAATGACCGGTAGTCACTTTATTTAAAATAGCTTGGTTTAATTCTGCCGGCGTACCAGGATAAGGTTTTGCATCAACGACGCCAGTATTCCAATGCCCCGCTTGATGCTGATACTGATCTACTTGTTGATACTGGAATGCTGATCGCATCAGCGGAATATAAACAAAGCCGGTATCAGGGTTATGCGCCATAGGGTGCCAGTTATGCGCACCAATCGAAGAAGGCTGAATAAAATCAGAGCCGCCTGTTTGCTGGTAATTTGCTATTTCGGTCTCCACAGGGCGACCCGTCTTCATATCATAATGACTAGCCCAGTTGACCTCAGTATAGGGTTCGGCAGAGAGTAGCTGACCATTTTCGCGATCAATGATAAAAAAGAAACCATTCTTGGGTGCATGCCAGATAACTTTTTTGTTCTCACCCTGCCAATTCATATCCGCCAGCATAATATGTTGGGTGGCCGTATAATCCCAATTTTCAGCGGGCACTTCTTGGTAGTGCCATTTATAGGCACCTGTATCAGGGTCAAGCGCGACAATAGAGGATAAATACAAATTATCGCCGCCACCTGGACTTCGCACCTCTCTATCCCATGGCGAGCCGTTGCCAACGCCTAACAGTATTTGATCTAGCTCATGATCATAGACAATCGAGTCCCATACAGTGCCACCACCGCCATACTGCCACCACTCACCACTCCAAGTATCGGCAGCGTTAGCCATCAGTTCGCTCTCAAAGCCATCTTCCGGGTTACCAGGAACTGTATGGAATCGCCATACTAATTCACCGGTATTGACATCATAAGCCGATACAAAACCTCGAACACCATACTCTGCACCGCCATTACCAATAATGACTTTACCTTTAAAAACACGCGGAGCACCGGTTATTGTATAAGGGTAATTTTTATCCAAATGCTTGGGTAACGTCACTACCTCCCAAATTTTTTCGCCACTGGCGGCATCAATCGCGATCAATCGGCCATCTAAGGTGGCCGCTAAAACTTTACCCTGCCAAAAAGCAACGCCTCGGCTGACAACATCACAGCAGGCCATTTTTCCCCAAGATTTCGGTACCTCAGGGTCATATCGCCAAATTAACTCACCCGTTTTTGCATCTAAAGCATAAATAATATTCCAATTTCCGGGCACATACATGACGCCATCTGCAACAATCGGTGTTGCTTCAAGGCCACGTTGGTAATCCGTATCAAAAAACCAGCTGAGACCTAGCTGCGCTACTGTTTTGGTATTAACCTGCGATAAAGGGCTATGTCGCTGCTCTCTATTGGAATAGCCATGCACAAGCCAATCAGACTCTTTATTCGCCTCTATGGCATTTATGCGTTGAGTAGATACTGCCTGCGGCTCTTTCTCCTCAGCCTCACTGGCATTGGCCGTACCTGTTGTTAATAAACAAAACAGCAGTGATAAAAACAATGAGAAGCGAAAGCTGCTTACTCGACGGTGGTTGAAAAAAACGAATTCGTGAGGGTTGTTGTCGCTGTATCGAGGCATTGAAAACTCTAAATAGTATTAAAAATTGAGTGTAGCATAGCTGTGCTTGCCGCCTTATTATTTCTGGATGAACTCGCAAATATTGCAGCATTGTCATACCCAGCTATAAGGTGACATTATTATGACATTTTTACTTTTGTAGGCTTGTATGCATGGAAAAAGATGGCCACTGACTAACACTGGATAAATGAAACTGCCTTCTGATTTAATGACTCAAAAGTAGTGCCAAAGTATATAGCCTATGACTATTACAGCGCGTTTTTAGTCATCAGTTCTAAGGAGCGTCATAGCCATCAAAATTATGCGGGTGCTTACCCGGTATTTGTCGATAAAACGCCTGCATTTCAGCAATTTCTTGCTCAGCGTTACCGGAAGTATACAAAACCTGATGAATGCCTAACTGCTTTTTTTGATAATCAATATATGACATTACAATAGGGACTTGAGCGAGGTGCGCCATAAAATAAAAGCCAGTTTTCCAGTTTTTTACTGGGGCACGTGTGCCCTCCGGTGAAATAACTATCAACAACTTCGATTGTAATTGGAACTGCTCTACCACCGCGTCAACAAAATTCTGCGAGGCCTTTCGGTTAATCGCAGTACCGCCAAGGTAGCGCATGATAGGCGCTAATGGCCCCCAAAATAGCGTATGCTTACCAATCCAGTTTATTTCAAGGCGCATAATCAATGCGGCCATTAGCATTAACGGAAAATCCCAATTACTGGTATGCGGCGCGCCAATAAGGATGCCCTTTGCCACATCAGGCTTAGATGAAGGCATTTGCCAGCCGCTTAGTCTTGCGCAGCTTATCGCAACAAGGCGCAAACAAGCCGTGATGATAGGCGTATTAAAAATAGTCATAGTAGGCAGTTACTCAATGGATAACTATTACGTCGTTATAAGCCATTATAAGAAGCGCATATAGTCGCCCGCTTCGTGCTGCGGAATCGATTTTCGTTTCGCACCTACTGCAGGGGTACCCAGATAAATAAAGCCCATAAGCTTTTCATTATCAGCCAGTGCTAATGCTTGATGCACTTCTGCACTAAACGCCAGGCTGCCAGTTCGCCACATAGCCGCAAAACCTAATGTTTCAGCAGCCAATAAAATATTTTGGCAAGCAGCGCCAAGAGAGAGTGTCTGCTCGACTTCTGGGACTTTAGGGTGTGACTGATAATGCAACACCGGTGCAATAATTAAGGGGGCTCGGTGTGGTTTTTGGAGCAGTTTTTGTACCTCATCGGCAGTCAAACTATCACCC
Source organism: Pseudomonadales bacterium (assembly GCA_013215025.1). Classification (NCBI taxonomy): domain Bacteria; kingdom Pseudomonadati; phylum Pseudomonadota; class Gammaproteobacteria; order Pseudomonadales; species Pseudomonadales bacterium. The sequence goes on along the minus strand of JABSRR010000071.1, from coordinate 10,361 downwards.
GATGCCTTGGCCTCGGCTTGTTTAGCGGCAAGTAAAGCTCCCGCAAGTTTATCGAGACCTTGCGCCTGAATAATCACAAAGCGCCATGGCCTTAATAAAGCATGATCTGGTGCCCTCAGCGCCGCACTGATGATGCGCTCAAGCTCAGTCTCTGAGGGAGCCGGAGCTTCTAGCTTAGGGCATGAGTTACGNTGCAAAAGGGCTTCAATTACATTTTCTTTCATCAATAAAACTCATCTGAAAAATCGCTCAATAGTAGATGATTAAACGCGCGCAATGGGTATTTGCGCAGGNGGCTCACCAAAAAANAGATTCATGAAACCCTCATTATCGGCATCAACATCTAAACTTTTAATCCATGGCCGCAAATCGCCCTCTGTGCAGGGAATTAAACAATGCTCTATGTGATCAATGATGAAAACAGGACGTTTAAGGGCCAATAATAAATCTAATAAATCATCTGCATGTGTGCCCTGCTTTTTCAACCCAAATGGCCAAAACTCAATAATCAGCTGAATCTTAGGACTGTGCTGCAATATTGGCAACAGTCCTTGTATAACAGAGAACTCAGCACCCTGAGTATCAATCTTCAGCACATCAATCATGGTAATATAGGGCGACAGTAATGCGGCTCCTTGGCGCAGGTCGATTGAGATTGCTTGCCTAGATTCACCACGATCATAGATTTGATGATCGCCAAAATTATCTCCAGATAAAAATAGCTCTCCCTTGCCGTCACTATCGGCCAAGGCACAGTTAAAACTGTAAACATTTTCCAGTTGATTGAGTTCGATACTCTGCTGCAGCAAAGCATAATTAGCGGGCTCTGGCTCAAATGCAAACACGCTTAGACTAGGAAAATGTTTTGCCGCAATCAGTGAGTAATAACCAAGGTTGGCACCAACATCTACAAAGTTTTGCTGTTTAGCAAGGCAAGCCAGCAGCAGCTTGGTTTCAAACGGCTCCCAAACGCCAAACTCTTTAATCGTTTTTGATATGACTTGATCACCGAATTCATGAACATACATATGCACATGTTGCGCAAGCGTTTTATCCAATAATTGAGCACCAAGCAAATCCAGCGGGTAAGCCTGCATGAAGAATCTCGTTAAAAATATCTAAAAAGTTTCGTTAAAATTGCTGACGCATTGACTTAAGGTCAGCTTTTGACGGCGAACTGTTGGTCTCATAAAAATATTTAACTGCTAGCGCCACATCGCGGATCTCACCTTTAACAATCGGTGCAATAAACAGGCTATCTAAAAACCGTCCAAGTGCACCAAATGGGAAGCTGTAAGTCATGGTGGCTGTAAAAATACAGTGTTCAGGATCAAGCCCATCCTCTAGCGCATAATCAAAGCTCGACTGAGGAAACGGTTTATCTTTCTCGCCATCATGCAAGCGGATCGTAAACCCAAATCCATTGCGCCAATCAGTAACAGTCTCATCCATTGCCATCATTTTTTTAAATACACGCCGACTCGCACCTACGCCTTCCGTTTGCTCGGTGTGCATTTCTGTTTTAATTAAACCAGGCACATATTTATGAGGCACGGTAATATCCTGCATGATCGACCATGCTTTATCGCGCGGCATATCTAGGGTGACTTTGTAACAAATTGCTCGACTCATATTGACTGAAACTCTTATTATTATTTCAAAAGTAAATTAGACGCATACTGCTGGTGTTGAATACCATAAACCCGCAGCGTTAAGGCTTTAGCTCAAATTCGCGGGCAAAATCAGAAGCAAATGTCTCGGTCCATTTCTTGGCAGCTTTTTGTAAATCACAAGAAGACTCCAATTCTAACTGGCTGCGCATTTGACAAATTTTTACCAACTGTAGAATCATTTTTGCCTGCATCGACTTCGGATCATCAAATTGAAATTCAATGTCAACTTGTGCGTTAGCGTCATCGCAATCAGACACATTAAGATCAGGCAGAACATATAGCACCTGGCCAGACACATTAATCAAGGTGCTCTGATACTCAAGGTGTAACTCACAGCTGAAGCAGAGTTGGCTTGATTGTTGTTTAGACGCCGAAACAGATACGCCAGCCGCTACGGAAGACTGGCGTTGTCGCAGAGGTTGCAGAGGTTGCAAAGGTTGCAAAGCTTGTTGCTGATCAAACAAATGAATTAAAACAGAGGGATTGATGCTGAAAAAGATAGATGTCTGGCCAAGCGATGACTCCGCCTCATTTATTGCATTATCTGTTTCAGGTAAGCGTAGCGACGAGGCGGCACAAGGTTGACAAGGCAAACAAATATCCATCTCGTCAATAAGAATATTTTTCTCTGAAATCAATAGCTTGAAGCTAATATCTGAAGCATCTTTCAACATGCTTAAAACAAACTCATTGGCAGCAGTTAAATGTTTGCAAAGTGCATAAAAGTGCAAAAAGTGACTAAGGCAAAATTTTGACTAGAACACAGACGAATTTCAAATTCTGCCAAGCATCATACTGATTTTAACCCAACAAGCCAGCATAAGCTGATTTAATTGTTAGATCGATATCGCTTTCAAAGCCATCAATCGCAAGCTTACCATCAGAAAAATGCACACTATTTTCATCGCAAACCCCATAATCAAAACGATAAATCGTTTGTGGGTCGCCGCTTAAGGCCTTTTCGTCATAAGTGGCGGCACTTTCACGCACCGCTTCATTTGCGGCTTTGTAAGCTGAAATCTCACTCGCACCATACTTAGTCGCAATCAGTTGCTCAGCGATATGCGGGGCTAATAAGGTTGCTGTGGCATTATTGCCGCCAAAGCCTTTGGCATTGATAATACCGACATCTAAGCCCTGCTGCCCCACCTCAACGTGCTGCATAGGAATATGCAAATGACTGTGATGCACATCGTCAGCAATATGATCGATGGTGGTAATGCCTGGGAATAAACCGCTGTTAAAAATACCCAAAGACGCGGCAATTTGGTCGCCACCGGCACAACCAATCGAGTGCCCCAAATAGCTCTTCACTGCTCCCACTAAAAAGTTATCCATGCCAAAATGTTTGGCCGCTTCATTGATAATATGCGACTCCGTCACACGGTTTTGCGGTGTAGACGTGCCATGCGCTTGGAAGAAGGCACGCTCACGGAAGGCTTTCTCACCAATAATCGAGCGCGCTGCAGCCATGGCTTTCGCCACGGTCACATAGTTACCCACGCCAGGCGCTGAAATCGATTTTTTATAACCATCGGCATTCACAAACACTTCACCGACCGCACCATGAATCGTGGCGCCCATTTCCATCGCCAAAGCGTCATCAAACAGCACAATAAACTGCGCCGACTCAGCAATGGTAAAACCTTTATTGGTTGAAAATGGACGACAAGCTCTGCGGTTATTCGCCACATCACTGCCATCTAATTCACGCAGTTCGGCATCGGTGACCAAAGCCCCCATCGCCGAATAGCCTTCCATGATCTCAGGCAAAATTGGCGACTCCGCATTCCCCACAATTGCCACACGCGCTTTACCCGACTGAATATCGGCCACGGCCATGCGCAAGTTGTATAGGAATGACGCACAGGCACCCATTGCGGTACCGGTAGTACCGACACTGCCGAGCAAGTAAGCGTTGATAAAGTCGGCCGGCATTTCGGCAAAACCAAATGGACAGTGCTTTGAGGTGACTTTTTTACCGGTTAGGCGAGATTTCATCATACCGCCATAGCCGTTGTTGTCTAATTGGCTCATACTAGAGCCGGCATAGACGCTGATATAATCGGGCGAGACTTTGCTGCGCACCAGGTCCCAATCGATGCCCATCGAATTGAGCGCATCCGAGGCGCCGTATACAGTCATTTCAATACCACGAGGGTGGTTGCGCGATTGATAACCCGCGCCAGGTTTGAAACCCTCTGGCAGCATGCCAGCACTGGTGACAGTGGCCTGGCGCATCGCCGGAATCATAAAATCGCTATCACCGGTAGCAGTTATGCGCACTTGACCCGCACCTAAGTCTTGAACCGTCCAATTGTGTGGTAAAACTTCCGGTAATGACTTGGCTTTCGCTTCAAAAATAATCGGCTGATCTTCACCCGCCTTGGCGATAATTTTGCGGTTCCAAGGAATACTCGTGGTATCAAAGTGCGAATCAGAGATTTTACGAATCAGCGAGTTAGCTAAAATAAATTGCTTATCGGAGGCTTCAACACCCATTAAAGCCGACAAAGACTGCAAGGTTTGCCGCTGTTTATCTTGGCTCAGTGCATCAAACACCATACGGTTATGCCCATGATGAAACGAGGCACGACCGGCCGCGTTAACACCACCAAAACCAACAATCACAGGCAAGTTGAGCATTTATTTATCCTTATTAACCAATACATCTAAAGTGTTTAAACAGACAATGACGCTATCGACTAGACGTTTTATATTTGTGCTGCCGCATTGTATAGACACAGCCAACGGATAATAGAATAATAGCGCCACAATACAGTATAAAAGCGTCACTTGATGAGTCAGTCATATATAGCAAAACACTTCAGCAAGGAGTCTAAGGAGTCAATTCTGGTGCATGTCTTGCTCAGCGCCAGCACCCTGTCTTCATCCTTTTCTCTGCCAATTGAAATGCTCTGCGCTGCTACCGAGCGCGCCCGAACGCAACTGCAAGATCGCGCCGATCGCGCTAAACACCAGATACAGATTCAATTGGTTGCCGAGCGACAAGGCCACTACCCTTGTCATGCCGGATTATCCTTCAGCGCCGACCTAAGTGCAGCGGCCGCAACTGAGCAAACCCCAGACTTGATCTTGATACCAAGTTACTGGCGCCATCCTCTTAATGCGGCCAATAGTAGTCAAGGGCTGATTGATTATCTGCAAATACAGGAGAGTCGCGGCGTGCGCATGTGCTCGTCTGGCACGGGTTCTACCCTGTTGGCTGTCGCCGGAATTTTAGACGGCAAAGCTGCGACTACCCATTGGTTTTATTTTGATGAAATGGAGAAACGCTTCCCCAAAATACGCTGGAAGCGATCGCATAGAATAACGCAATCCAGTAATGTATTTTGTGCAGGCTCAGTCAATGCGCTAGCCGATTTATGTATTTATTTAATTGAGCAAATGTATAGCCCACAAGTTGCGCACGCTATCGCCAATCAGTTCTCACCAGAAGCTAGGCAGCCACTGCAAGAGCAACTATTTAGAGATCATGGGCATTCCGCTCTCAATGATGAACTTGTGGCTGAGGCACAAGACGCGCTGCAACGCGAACTCAGTTCTAGATTAAACAGTGAGGCCTTGGCAAAAAATTTAGGCATTTCCCTAAGAAGCCTGCAGCGCCGCTTCAAAACTGCCACAGGCTTAACCCTCGGCCAATATCAGCAAACCATTCGCATTGATCTGGCTAAATCCCTACTGAGAGACAGCAATGCCGGCATTGAAGAAATTGCCTTGATCTGTGGTTTTAACGATAGCCCGCACCTTTCGCGCCTGTTCAAAAAAGTGACGCAACTCTCGCCTTCGCAGTATCGATTGAATGTTAGAGCTAAGTTATTTGAAGGGGCAATTGAGAGCCCGACAGAACGCATGGTATGATTTGCGCTCATTTTTTCAGCTCATGCTATAAAACTGACTACAAAAGAACACATACGCCCCCTAACACCGAAGACGTAACAGAATCAGGAGTAACCATGACAGCCGCTGCCACTATGAATTCAGAATCACAAGCACAATTAAGTCCAGCTCAAGCGATTGCTTTACTCAAAGAAGGCAATGCACGCTTTGTTAATAAATCCCCGCTTGCTCGTGATTATGCGTCACAAATCTCTGATACGGCCTCAGGTCAATTCCCATTGGCTGCTGTAGTATCTTGTATCGATTCTCGCATCCCGACTGAGATCGTATTCGACCAAGGCATCGGTGATGTATTTAACGCACGTATCGCCGGTAACTTTGTTAATGAAGACATCTTAGGCTCATTAGAGTTTGCTTGTAAAGTAGCCGGTGCCAAAGCGATTTTGATCATGGGTCATACCGCTTGTGGCGCAGTAAAAGGCGCTTGTGACAAGGCTGAGCTTGGCAATCTCACACAAATGCTAGCTAAAATCACACCGGCTGTTGATGCCGTTGAAACACCAGCAGGTACAGACCGTAGTTCAGCCAACGCAGAGTTCGTTGATTCAGTTGCGGTAGCAAACGTTGAACTTGCGATTGCTGATTTGAAAGCAAAAAGTGCGGTCTTGAACGAGATGATTGAGGCCGGTGAAATCACCATCGCAGGTGCTATGTACGATGTGAAATCGGGTGAAGTGAGCTTTTTATAATCTCTTCTAACTGATCTATTATGGCGTTCTTGACACTAAAGCTAGAACGCCAGTTGCGCTAAAAGATGTTTACTCAAGCAGTGTAGTGCTTTTAGCGATAAATCCTTACCGCATCACATATTCGCGCATCGCCGTGGCTTCGATATGATCCAGATCAATAAAATTACTCACATCACTTTGAATGCGCATCGCATTATAAATTGCCCAGTTACCATCAGCAGCAAAGAAGTTAGAAAAATCCGTTAAGTCTTCATCTTTTTGCATATGCAAAGGCACGATGCCTTCGTAAACTGGCGCATCGGCACTTAGCGCTTTCACCACCACGTTTCGCTCATAACGCCATAAGGGGTGAATCTCTAATGCAAATGGCGTATGTGAGCAGTGCCAATAATCTTTAAAGCCTTTCGCATCTAGCCCCTCTTTACGTTTAAATAAGGACACTGAGACAATACCCGGTGAAGCCTCACCCACTGGCCAGTCTCTTTGATAATCCAACGGCAGGCTATGCTGAACTTGATAAGCTGAGGCAAAATGCACTTGCTCGCTCAGCCACTGATAAAGGCGAGTAGCATCCTCTTTGCTATCGGTTTTGACCGACACAATTGCAGCCAATAAAGCCCCATCGTCTCTGGGCTTTTGCCTGAGCGTTAGGCTTTCAATTGATGGGTCGGTAACCCAATAACGAATCGAGTCACTGTCTATAGCTAAGATGGCTGGCGTAAGCTGATTAAACAGCAACTCATCAAAAGCGGCTTGACTCATACCCGCATCGCGCCACAACACAAAATGATAGCGATTATCCTCGGGTAAGTTCTGATAAGCCTCGGGCAGGTTTTCGCAGTTATAAGGGCTAGGCGGAAATATCTTCTCACAACCGCTGAGAAGAAAAACGGCCACCACCGTTATGGATAATAGAACTATGGTTTTAAACCGGGAAACAAGGTACATGGTGAAGCTTCTTTTTTGATTTTTATCTATAAAACTTAAAGAATCGCCTTGTGCTTCTCAAGTGCTATCGCATTAAAAACCAGACAGCCAGGGCTGAGCCAACAGCTTGAAATACTCGAAAATACCCCCAGATTAAAACCACAGTAATGGCTTTTGTGCTAAAATTTGCGCCACTTTTTAAACTGACGCTTAGTTAGCGCGCTTTTTTAGCCGCCTTTGACTCTTTAAATACAGGAAAACATTATGACTGAATCGGTAGTGATTGTAGACGGTGCACGTACCCCAATGGGCGGCCTTCAGGGTTCTTTAAGCGATGTGACAGCGGTTGAATTAGGTACCGTGGCGATTAAAGCGACCCTTGAGCGCAGTGGTATTAATCCTGAGCTAATCGATGAAGTCTTTATGGGTAACGTTCTGTCGGCTGGTCTTAAACAAGGCCCTGCGCGACAAGCGGCGTTAAATGCAGGCGTTCCTCAATCAGCCGGCGCCGTGACATTAAATAAATTATGTGGCTCTGGCATGCAAGCGGCGATGTACGCTTACGATTCGATTGCTTCAGGCACCAACAAGGCGGTGATTGCCGGTGGTATGGAAAGCATGACCAACGCCCCTCACCTTGTGATGGGTGCGCGCTCTGGTGTTCGCACTGGCCACAGCCAATTTTTAGACCATATGTTCTTTGACGGCTTAGCCGATGCCACCACCGACCGTATGATGGGCAGCTTCGCGCAAGATACCGCTAATGAGCACGGCGTAACTCGTGAAGGCATGGATGAGTTTGCGATTCAATCTTTAACCCGTGCACAAGAAGCGATTAACAATGGCACTTTAGATGATGAAATTGAGCCAGTTGTGATTAAAACCCGTCGCGGTGAAACCACGGTTAAAGACGATGAGCAGCCATTAACCGCTAAAATCGATAAGATTCCTAGCCTTCGCCCGGCGTTTGCTAAAGACGGCACGATTACAGCTGCCAATGCCAGCTCTATCTCTGATGGTGCGTCAGCGCTATTATTAATGAGCGAATCAGAAGCTGAAGCTCAAGGCCTTAAGCCATTAGCTCGTATTGTTGCGCACACGCGCCACTCTCGCGACCCAGAGAATTTCACCATTGCACCCGTTGGCGCCATGCAGAAGCTATTTGATAAGACTGGCTGGAGCAAAGACGAGGTTGATTTGTATGAAATCAACGAAGCGTTTGCCATGGTGACCATGCTAGCAATCAAAGAATTTGATCTTGACCCTGCTAAAGTGAACGTACACGGCGGTGCTTGTGCGCAAGGCCACCCTATTGGCTCTACTGGCTCACGTTTATTGGTTACCTTGATGTACGCCCTTAAGCGCCAAGGCCTTAAGAAAGGTATTGCGTCGTTATGTATCGGTGGTGGTGAAGCGACGGCTATGGCAATTGAGATGATCTAAATTAGCTGTATTCATGGCTAACCTTCTGTTATAGAAATCGACTGATCATACAGCTGATTCTCCGAAGACGCTGTGCATACATCCTTGTTCGCTTGGCTGCCGCGTTTTGTACAGGTGGTATAATATGTAAACTTTGCAGGAGCAAAAGTTTACCCGCGGCAGACACTTCCAAAAGCAAAATGTATACTCAGCCTTTCAAGGCTCATAACAATACCCAAATAACTCACTAGAATTTTTGACAAGCTTGCAGCAGAGTTAGTGGTGCAGACTTTTCAAGTTGCCTGCTGCACTTATTCGGTAGCCAAGCGTATATGGACATACTCGCATCGCCCTTGAAAAGCATGCACCGCTTACACTGCCCTCTGACTGAAAAAACTAGTTAAACAAAACAAGCTGATACCCATGAACAAAGACACTCTACAAAGCTTACTTCAGTTTGATAAAGAGCATATCTGGCACCCATACTCGTCGATGACTAACCCGCAGCCTATGCAGCTGGTTGAGTCAGCCGCTGGGGTGTATATCCATTTAGCCACTGGCGAGAAGTTGATTGATGGTATGGCGTCTTGGTGGTCGGTGATTCACGGTTACAATCATCCTGAGCTTAACCAAGCTCTAGTTGAGCAAACCGAGAAAATGGCGCATGTGATGTTTGGCGGCCTAACGCACGAGCCTGCAATTAAGCTTTGTCAAAAGCTAGTTGAATTATCGCCCGAGGGGCTCACCAAGGTTTTCTTGTCAGACTCGGGCTCGGTCTCTGTGGATGTGGCCATGAAGATGGCGATTCAATATTGGCAGGCAAAAAATAAGCCTAGCAAGCATCAGTTTTTATCGCTGCGTAATGGCTATCATGGCGATACTTTAGGTTCTATGTCGGTGTGCGACCCGGTGACCGGTATGCATCATTTATTTGCTGATGTCATGATGCAGCAACACTTCACTGAATCCCCTTCGGTTAAATTTAGTGAGGTGTTTGATGAGGCTTGCCTTGAGGATTTAAAAGCCAAACTAGAAACCCTGCACGAGAGCTTGGCGGCACTGATAGTAGAACCGATTGTGCAAGGCGCTGGCGGCATGAAGTTTTATCACCCTGACTACCTGAAAGCCGCTAGAGAGCTGTGCGATCAATACGATGTGTTATTGATTACTGATGAAATTGCCACAGGCTTTGGGCGAACCGGCGAATTGTTTGCCTGCCAGCATGCGGGTATTGCCCCTGATATTATGACCTTGGGTAAAACCCTAACGGGCGGCTATATCACCCTAGCAGCGACCTTAACCACCGATGAAGTCGCCGACACGATTTCCAATGGTGAAGCCGGTTGCTTTATGCACGGGCCAACGTTTATGGCCAACCCTTTGGCTTGCGCGGTGGCTAATAAGCATATCGAATTGCTGCAAAGCTTTGACTGGCAAAGCAAAGTTAAAAGCATTGAAACTCAGCTCAAGAGCGAGCTTTTGGAAGCAGCCAGTTACTCGGCTGTTGCGGATGTGCGTATCTTAGGCGCCATTGGCGTGATTGAGCTGCACCAGTCGGTTGACATGCCCTCGATCACCCAAAGCTTTATTGAGCAAGGCGTCTGGCTTAGACCCTTCGGAAAGCTGGTGTATATCATGCCGCCCTACTCGATCACAGAAACCGAGTTAAGCACGCTGACCTCGGCCATGAAAACAGTGGTGAAAGCACTGTGAGCACGTTTACCCCAAA
>JABSRR010000070.1 GCA_013215025.1 Pseudomonadales bacterium | reverse complement strand
TCGGTTAAATAAAACAGATAAACTTGATTGATATAGGGAATATCGAACAAGCGGTATAGCGTAGAGTCTTCATATTTGACCCCTGCTTCTTCCCAGGTTTCCCGCTTTGCACCATCACTACTAGACTCACCGTTTTCCATAAAGCCAGCGGGTAAGGTCCAAAACCCTAATCGGGGTTCAATCGCGCGTTGACATAGCAAAATATTTATTTCGCCATCGATACGGATATAGGGCAACGTACCCACGACCATTTTTGGATTCTGATAGTGAATGGCGCCGCAGCTGTCACATACATAACGTAAGCGGTCATCCATATCTGGAATCCGCTGACTAACCTTGCCACCACACTCGCTACAGAATTTCATAAGCCCGATAAATGCTTATCTATTTAACTTCGCGATATTTTCCAGCAAAAAACAGTAAAGGCTGACGATCTGCTGGGTCGTTATGCATCTCATGCACCTTGCTCAGTAAAATAATATGATCACCTGCATCAATACGCTGATCTATTTCACATTCAAAGCTGGTCATGGCTTGCTTTAGCACAAATGCACCCGTGCTGCCTTGACGGTAAGTGCCGGGTAGTAAGTCATGCTCACCCTTTTTCGCATATTGGTTTGAAACATCCTGCTGCTCAGAGGTGAGAATATTAATACCGTAATGGGAGATTTGCTCAAACATCGGCGCGCATTCAGAGTCTTTTTGGATACTCCAAAGTACTAAGGCAGGATCTAACGATACCGATGAGAATGAGTTTGCGGTCATTCCATAAGGCTTTCCGTCAACTTCAAATGTAATAACACAGACACCGGTCGCAAAACGGCCTAATGCATTTCTAAATTCACGAGGGTCAAGGCTCATTAGTAATCCTTTTATTATCAGACAAAAAATCGTGGCGAGAGTATAGCGAGTTTCGATTCAAAACGCTTGTGTTTCTTAATGACGCCTCAGTCCCAACGCGATTTGGCCTGAATATCGCTTTGTTTTTGCTCTACCCATGCCTGCCCCTGCCGAAAAATTTCTTTTTTCCACAACGGTATATCGGTCTTTAGGTGATCCATNATAAATTCAGCACAGGCAAATGCAGCAGCGCGATGACTGGCAGATACGGCAACATAAACAATGGTTTGATTGACAGCAATTCGACCAACACGATGATAAACCACTACCCCCAAACACGGCCACAGCGACACTGCTTGTGAAATCAACTTGGCAAATGCTTTTTCCGTCATGGCAGGATAATGCTCTAGTTCTATAGCCTCAACCGCGTCGCTATGCTGCTGTGTGTGTTTATCTGCGCGAACAAAACCCGAAAACTCAACCATCGCCCCCATACTTGAGCGACTCGCTAAGCCTTCGCATAGCAGCTGTTTTAGTTCTGACACATCAACAGCATCATCACTGACCTGAGTGTAAACGAATGGCGATATGGACATCTTATGACCCCAGCTGCTGCGTCCGTGACTCAAGATGTTTAACCGACTGATACCACTTAGAAGCTTCCAGAATTTCTCCATCTTCTCCTAAGTCAGGGTATGGTAGGTTTTGACGTTGGCAGTATGCCGCAACAATAGGTTGGCACCATTCAAATAGTAAATCCTGATAAATCGAGTCTGGTAAACGCCGGTTAGCATAAAAACCTTGCTGCTCCCGTTGCCGCTGTGCTTCAGACAAGATAATCGCTGATGCGACTGATACATTATAAGATTCAACCATGCCTACCATTGGTACGGTAATAAAATGATCAACCACCTGCCGCGCCGCAACGCTCAAACCCCACTTTTCAGCACCTAAAATAAAAGCCGTGGGTCGACAATAGTCTAGCTCACGAAAATCAACGCTTTGTGGACAAACATCGGCTGCAACAAACTGAAAACCCTGTGGTTTCAGACATTCAACCGCCTCGCGCATCGAATGCGCGCGCTTCACATCAACCCATTGATGAGAGCCTTTGGCCGTTCCACGAAAAGCTCTGTATTCATCATCGGCCATCACGCAGTGTAACTGGCTAATGCCTACAGCATCGCAGGTTCGCACAATAGCGGATAGATTTCTACCTTTGTGAACATGGTCAGTAATCAGCGTTAAGTCAGGTTGCCGCCGATCAAGTACAGCACGAATTTTCGCAAGCCTTGTGGGTGTCATAAGCGATAGTTACAGCAAGGTGGTTTTAATTTTTTTACAGTAGGCACATTGATACACCGTTACCAAACGTCCCTGCTTAACATCGAATTGTTGCGAGGTTTTTAACTGCCATTTATGGTGACCATTCTGGCAGCGCAGTTTTTTTCGAGCAGCAGACTGCGTTGATTTTCGCTGTTGTTTGCGCTGTTTTTGTTTTGATGCTGTAAAATCAATGATATCAACCATGATGAATGCACTATTTACGAATAAATCAACATATTACCGCAGGCCGTGCCGTTCGCGATTTTTTTGCTTTGACGATTCTGATTTTTTTAGCAATACATAAAATGCGCCTGCTCCGCCGTGATAGGCTTGGGCTGAATGAAAGGCCAACACCTCAGGTAGCTCCTCGAGCCAAATCGCAACATGACTTTTCAATATTGCTTTGCCGGATTGATCACGTCCGCCCTTACCCGGCATTACCAGCACACACCGCAAGTCGTATGCCATGGAGTCTTTAATAAATCGCGCTAAAGCGACCCTAGCCTGATCGACCGTATGTTGATGTAAATCCAAGCGTCCATCAATTTCATATCGAGCTAGGCGTAGTTTTTTGTATACACCGTCTTGAACACCGGGTGATTTATAGCCAATGACATCGTGTGGCCCGACTAATGTTACCGTGCGCTGCAGCAGTGCATCTGACTCTTGCTGCTCAGCCGCAGCAGCCATTCGCCTGAGCTTTGCCTGATCGGTATTAATTTGACTTGGCTTCTGACCCAGCTTGACACTGTCTTGCTTCAGAGGCTTAACATCTGACATTGCCGATAAAAAATCATCATCTTGCATGTGAAAGCCTTTTTTGGTCTGTCTTAGCTGATTATAACGTTAAACACTCAGTACTGCGATATTCGCTGTTTAAATAGCATACAGCCTCAGAATCGCAGCACTAATTAGCCTATTAAAGGATTGGGAGCACCCTCTTTTTCTGCTAATCTAGATGCATTATTTTAACGGAAATTAACATGCTTGATTCATCAGCACTGAGTCAACTGAAAGACTTAAAAAAACAGATTCATGACGCTACTGAACGAGTAACGGGTGAGGTTAAAGGTACCCGCAAACGCTTTGGTTTTGTGATCAGCGAAAGTGATAAACAAGAGTATTTGCTGCCACAGTCGGAAATGGAGAAAGTATTACCCGGCGATACTGTTCAATGTATCTTAGAACGCTCAGATAAAACTGATGAGAAACCCATCGCACGCATTGAAAAGTTGCTCTCTACTGACTTCTCCTATTTTTTGGGTAAAATTAAGGCAAAAAACAACCAGCTTTATGTGCTACCCGATCACCCACAGTTGACACGTTGGATCTTTATTCCTCCAAAACATCGTAAAAATTTAAACGATGGCGAGCTGGTTGGTGCCACTATTTGTCAGCATCCGTTTAAGCATAAAGGTCGCGTTCAAGCGCAAGTGTCACAAATTATTGGTCGTGAAGAAGACGCCTATATTGAGCACCGCTTCAGTGTCGCAAAACATCAGCTGCCACATAAGGATTGGCAACAAGATGAGCTAGAAGCCATTCGCATGACGGCTGAGCAAATCATCGATGATGAGATAGCCTCAGGGCAGCGTGAAGACCTTCGTGATCATTGTTTTATCACCATCGACGGTAACAATACCCAAGATTTAGACGACGCTTTGCATATTAAAACGCTGGAAAACGGTGATTATTTGCTCTCCGTCGCTATCGCAGATGTTACGGCTTTTGTTGACATCAACTCGCCGCTTGATCGTTTAGCGCAGCAGCAAATGAGCAGTATTTATTTACCGGGTCAAAAAATCCCTATGCTTCCGGATGTTTTGTCATCAAATCTCTGCTCATTAAAAGAACACCAAGACCGCTTAGCTCTGGTGTGCAATATTACCATTCAACCTGATGGAAACATCCTCTGCTGCGACTATCAAAGCGCCGTGATAAGAAGCCAAGGCAAGCTAAACTATGATGATGTGAGCGCTCATATTCATAGCATTGATAACGCAAACTCTGACAAGGGTTCGAATAATAACGCTGAAAATTGCGCCGAGAGTATTGAAATCAATGCTAGCGAATCCAAAACTTATTCACCTGAGTATTCTGATACGATAAGCGCACAAATTTCTCAACTGCATCAGATGTCACAAGCACGCCGCAATTGGAGAGATACTAACGCATCCATCATGCCAGATTACCCAGATTATCGTTTAGAATTAGATGAAAATGGTAAGATGACGGGGATTGAATTTCATCAACGAAATATTGCACAACGTTTAGTTGAAGAATGTATGCTGGCATGTAACAACGCCACCGCCTTATTTTTAGCAAAGCATAGCAACTCGGCATTATTTGTCGGAGCTAATGGTTTTAGACCCGAGCAGCTGCCTGGCATACAGCGCCTATTAAAAAAGCATATGCCAGATTTTGCTGCGCAACATGATGACATTAATCAGCTAAGTCAGTACATAGCTTTTCAGCAGCAGCTATTAGAAAGCAGTGAAATTAATCTTGCAGATATACTCAAGAAAAAGTTGAAGCGCAGTGAGTGGCAAACAGCCAAAGTGGCGCATTATGGCCTTGGTTTTGAAGCCTATACAACCTTCACCTCACCAATCAGAAAATACAGTGACGTGATTGTACACAGGCTCATTAAGCGCCTAGTCAATAACAAACCGATTAAGCCCTTAAACGAGGATTTAATCAGTCGTCTAAATCAATTAAACCAGTCTGTTAGAGCGGCACAACGCGATTGTGAACTGTCTTTAAAATGCCAATTTTTAAAACAAAAGCTCGGTGATACATTCACTGGCACAGTATCTATGGTTAATCACCGTCAAATTGGTGTTTACTGGCCTGAATTTGATATTCATGGTCAGATTGATGTGCGCAGTTTGAAACGCGAATATAGCTTTAACCAAGATAGTCTGACCTTAAAATGCGACGATTTATTTTTTACACTTGGGCAAACTGTCACTGTCAAATTAGTCGCAATTGATAATGAACAGTTAAACTTAAAGCTATCTCTGGTTTTTGATAAAGCAGCAGCCGAAACAAACAAAACTGATGCATCTGAAACCATTGATCAAGACAGTACATCGCAAGCGTAAAGCGATTCCCATAAGGCAACATAATCAATAGAAACAACGCATGAATAACTGGCAGTCAACTGAATACTTATTACTCTCAACGCAAAAACGTGATGGTAGCTGGGTAGATACACCGGTGTGGTTTGGTCAAAGCCAGCACCTCAACAAGCCCTGTTTTTATTTATTTTCTGAAGGCAAAGCGGGCAAAGTGAAACGCATTCGCAATTTCTCTGCGGTAAAAATACAAACTTGCACGGTAACCGGGAAACCTACAGGCAGTTTTGAGGCTGCAACGGCTACCCTGCTTGATCAGGCAGAAGCTCGAATCGCCGAGCAGGCATTGATAAAACAATACGGTTGGAAGATGCGCATGTTAAACCTGATCTCTCGCTTAGCAGGTAAGATCAACAAGCGCGCCTTTATTCGCATTAGTTTTGATGACTGAATTCAACGGCAAGCTATTTTTACACGCTGCCTGTACCTTCGAGCATGCCTATATAAAAATTATTCAATTAATCCCTTAACTTACTCAACAAGCTCTTAAAACTATCTATTACGTTATCTATTGCGCTAACTATTGCACTGTCTATTGCGCTATCTGATAGCGCTGATCTACGTATTTTTTAAAACCATTCAGCATCCACTGCAAGCCGATGCCCATCATCGGCCCAAATAGCGCCATAGTAATCTTACCGTAGCCACGTGGCGTCATGGCCATGGTCCACTGCACTTCTGTTTGGCCGTCAGCCAATTCAGTCACTACGTAATCTTCTGCAAAGCTTTCGATAAGACTTTCGGACATTTGGGTAAAGCAAAAAGCCATATGCTTTGGGTAGTCCCAAGCGATAAAGGTTTCATCACCTGTTAAACCAATCATTTCAACGATGCGCGTTGTTCCAATCCCGTAAGGCTTAGGTGAGGTCCAAATCACTTTGTTTATCGGCATTGCCCACTGTGGCCATGCATCCGCATCTTCAAACACCTCAAACACTTGCTCAGCACTGGCATTTACCACAACTTTGGCTACGTATTTTTTGGGTGCATGATGAATATATTGATCATCTACCACGCTACATGGGTACATTTTTTTTGAATTAGGGGTATTAGTAGACGACATCAGAACCTCAAGCAGTAAAAACGACCATGGTAAGAGAAAGCCAAGTCAGAGAAAAGAAAAATGCTTGAGAAATAAAGCACAAACAAGAATCATCGGCTTCTAGAACAAAAAAGAGCCCAGTTAGTTAAACCGAACTCTTAGTAAAGAAAGTTAATTATTAGAACTGCGTAAAAGCTGCCTGCGCATCACATGGCTGCGCAAGCAAACGCTAAGCGTGCATTACACTGTGGCCGTCTGCGACTCTTCTTGCAAGATAACTTCGTCATCCTGCAGATCAACTTGAATGACCGCACCTTTATTGAGGTTACCAAACAGCACAAATTCTGCTAAAGGCTTTTTGATTTTCTCTTGAATCACTCGAGCCATTGGGCGTGCGCCCATGAGTGGATCATAGCCCTCTTGCACCAGATAATCTCTGACGGCTTCAGATACATGGATAGTGATACCTTTTTCGTCCAGCTGCGACTGCAGCTCGAATAGGAATTTATCGACTACCGTATGCACCACATCCAAGGGTAAGCCGCCGAATTGCACAATGGCATCCAGACGATTTCTAAACTCTGGTGTAAACATGCGATTAATCGCTTCCATGCCATCAGTAGAATTATCTTGCAACATAAAGCCGATAGAGCGCTTACTCAGTAATTCAGCGCCGGCGTTGGTCGTCATAATTAAAATCACATTACGAAAATCGGCTTTACGCCCGTTATTATCAGTGAGGGTACCGTTGTCCATAACCTGTAAAAGGATATTAAAGACCTCAGGGTGCGCTTTTTCAATTTCATCCAGCAATACCACTGAATGCGGGTGTTTAGTAACGGCCTCGGTTAGTAAGCCGCCTTGATCAAAGCCAACATATCCAGGGGGAGCACCAATAAGACGAGAAACTGTATGACGTTCCATATACTCGGACATATCAAAGCGAATCAACTCAAGACCTAAGATATTGGCTAACTGTTTAGAAATTTCAGTTTTACCTACACCAGTCGGCCCAGCAAACATAAAAGAACCGATAGGCTTATTCGGCGTTGTTAGACCTGCTCTAGATAACTTAATGGCAGTGGATAAGGTATCTATCGCCTCGTCTTGACCAAACACAACCCGCTTGAGGTTTTCCGCCAAGTCCTGCAGCGCTTTTTTATCATCATTACTGACAGTTTTTTCAGGTATCCGAGCAATTTTTGCAACAATCGCCTCAACTTCAGATACACCAATACTTTTTTTGCGTTTTGAGTCAGACTGCAGCTGCTGGTAAGCCCCAGCCTCATCAATGACGTCGATAGCCTTATCTGGCATAAATCGATCATTAATATGCTTAGACGCTAGTTCAGCAGCGGCACGCAAGGCTTTATCGGTATAACGCAGCTTATGATGCTCCTCGAAACGGCCTTTCAAGCCTTTAAGAATTTTATAGGTGTCATCGACCGAAGGCTCGAGTACGTCGATTTTTTGGAAGCGCCGAGATAAGGCACGATCCTGATCAAAGATACCGCGATATTCTTCGTAAGTGGTAGAACCAACGCAGCGAAGGTCACCACTGGTAAGTAGGGGTTTTAATAAATTTGAGGCATCCATCACCCCACCCGATGCCGCACCTGCACCAATAATGGTGTGAATCTCATCGATAAACAGGATGCTATCGGCTTGATTTTTCAACTCAGCAAGTAAGGCTTTAAAGCGCTTTTCAAAATCACCGCGATACTTAGTACCTGCAAGCAAAGCACCCAAATCTAGCGAATAGACAACGCTATTGCTCAATACCGTCGGCACCTCACCATCAACAATCATTTTAGCCAAGCCTTCGGCAATTGCGGTTTTACCCACACCTGACTCGCCAACCAATAATGGATTGTTTTTACGACGTCGCGCGAGTACTTGCGCAACGCGTTCTACTTCATATTGTCGTCCAATAAGCGGGTCTGTTTTACCCAGTCGGGCTTGTTCATTCAAATCGACAGCGTAATTGCCTAAAGCACTCTCCGATGCTTGTTCTTGAGCGCTGGCTGCATCGTCTGAGCCAGTGCCAGCTTCGTCATCATCAGATTCTGACTTAGCTACACCATGAGAAATGAAATTAACCACATCAAGCCGAGAAACGCTTTGTTGATTAAGCAAGTAAACCGCCTGGCTCTCTTGTTCTGAGAAAATGGCAACCAATACATTGGCGCCATTCACTTCCTGCTTACCGGAAGACTGCACATGAAACACCGCACGCTGCAGCACACGCTGAAAGCCAAGCGTAGGAATAGTTTCACGCTCCTCGACCGACTGCGGCAAGACTGGCGTGGTAGTTTCTAGAAAACTTGAAAGTTCCTGCTGTAAAGCTGCTAAATCTGCACCCGTGCCTTTGAGCACCGTAAGCGCACTCTCATTATCCAGCAAGGCAAGCAATAAATGCTCAACGGTTATGTATTCGTGACGTTTTGCCCTAGCTCGCTTAAAGGCATCGTTTAAGGTTTTTTCCAACGCTTTACTTAACATAACTTACTCCTCATGCAGTAAGACTTTACAACATAAAAAACTACTCAATCGCTTCAACTTCACACAATAAGGGGTGTTGATGCGTGCGAGAAAACTCGTTAACTTGTGCAGATTTCGTTTCGGCAATATCTTTTGGATAAATACCGCAAACACCCTTTCCTTGGGTATGAACTGCCAACATAATTTGAGTGGCTTTCTCTCTGTTCATATAAAAGAACATTTCTAACACTTCGACAACAAATTCCATCGGCGTATAGTCGTCATTCATCAGAACAACTTGATACTTTTCTGGCTGTTTAAGCTGAGGACGCTCAGCAAGAACAGTAAGATCATGGTCTCGCGACGGCTCGTCATCGCTGCATGTAATACGTTTAACCGCAGTTGATAGCTGAGAATAACTCAGATCATTAGTAAAACTCTGTGTAAAAATCATACGGAATGTAAGTAACAACTAATTTATATCAGGATATGCCTATTTTGATACGAAACATAGTCAAATCAAGATTTTATACACAAAATTGACCACTGGCACAGAAATCCAGATAAAAAACTTGACGAAAATGTAATCTTTTCTAAAACTAGAGCTATAACTGCTCGGCGGTTAGCTCTAGCTTATTAAAAATCTAGACCCTTTAAGGATCTGAGGTAGATTTTTAGCTTAACAATAACAATATTTTGCCAGTATTTTCCAATATGGCTTAAAGCAAGAGCTGTCGGCACACGCTGATTTTGCGCAACGCGCTTGATAATAGGCATACCGATAGTGTTGTTCCATAAACGAAAAGGATCATTATTATGGAAAAAGGTACAGTCAAATGGTTTAACAATGCCAAAGGCTATGGATTCATTGTTGCCGAAGACTCTGATGAAGACATTTTTGTGCATTATTCATCCATAGATATGCACGGTTACCGCACCTTAAAGACCGGCCAACAAGTCTTATTTGAGGCCATCTCTGGTCCCAACGGCATCCACGCCACCGCGATTAGGCCAATAGAACAGCTAGCCACAAACAATGATAATGTTGGCAACTCTGTCGAAGCGAATACAGGCAATATTCATTAAGAATCTATAAAAAAAGCCGCTTTAAAGCGGCTTTTTTTATGCGTCTTGAGCAAAGCTTACTGCTCAATATTGCTGATTATTGATTAAATCGCATCAACAATGCTATTTAGCGTTGCAGAAGGCCGCATCGCTTTGGCTGCAAGGGCAGGATTTGGCTTGAAGTAACCTTCAATATCCTGAGCAGGGCCTTGAGCATCATTCAGCTCGGCTACAATCTTCGCTTCATTGTCTGTCATTGCTTTCGCAACAGAGGCAAACTTCGCTTTAAGCTCAGCGTTCTTATCTTGCGCTGCCACCTCTTGTGCCCAGTACATTGCTAGGTAGAAGTGAGAACCACGGTTATCCAGCTCACCACACTTTCGTGATGGCGACTTGTTCTCGTCTAAGAACTTAGCGGTTGCAGCATCAAGCGTTTCAGCAAGTACTAGTGCACCAGCGTTATCAAAGTTGTTACCAAGGTGCTCTAGAGATACCGCTAATGCTAAGAACTCACCTAAGGAATCCCAACGTAAGTGATTTTCTTTTTCGAACTGCTGCACATGCTTAGGCGCAGAACCGCCTGCACCCGTCTCAAACAAGCCGCCGCCATTCATTAATGGGACAATTGAGAGCATTTTAGCCGACGTACCTAATTCCAAAATCGGGAACAAGTCAGTTAAGTAGTCACGCAAAACATTACCCGTTACCGAAATCGTATCTTGACCGGCTTTAATACGCTCAAGTGAGAATAAAGTCGCCTCAACAGGGGCTTTGATTAAAAGCTCAAGACCGTCAGTGTCATGGTTTGGTAAGTACGCTTCAACCTTCTTGATAAGCTCAGCATCGTGTGCACGGTTAGCATCTAACCAGAAAACAGCTGGGCTACCAGTAGCACGTGCGCGGTTAACAGCAAGCTTAACCCAATCTTGGATAGGCGCATCTTTCACCTGACACATACGGAAAATATCGCCAGTCTCAACGTCTTGCTCAAGCAGCACAGCGCCATCTTTAGCAACAACCTTGATCTTACCATTGGCTGGTGCTTCGAAAGTCTTATCGTGTGAACCGTACTCTTCCGCTTTTTGCGCCATCAAACCAACGTTTGGCACTGAGCCCATGGTTGTTGGATCAAATGCACCGTGCTCTTTACAGAAGTCGATAGTCGCTTGGTAAACACCAGCGTAACAGCGATCAGGAATGACCGCCTTGGTGTCTTGCTGCTTACCGTCTTTGTTCCACATTTGACCCGAAGTACGGATCATTGCTGGCATAGAGGCATCGATGATGACATCTGATGGTACGTGTAAATTGGTGATACCTTTATCAGAATCAACCATCGCCATATCAGGCGATACGGCATATACCGCATCAATAGCTGCTTTGATTTCAGCCGCCTTGTCAGCGCCAAGTTTGTCGATTTTTGCGTAAACGTCACCAAGGCCGTTTCGAACATCAACGCCGATCTCAGCAAATTCAGACGCGTATTTCTCGAATACGTCTGCGTAGAAAACTTCTACACAGTGGCCAAAGATAATAGGGTCAGACACTTTCATCATGGTGGCTTTCATGTGCAGTGAGAATAAAACACCCTGCGCTTTCGCATCAGCTACTTGCTC
>JABSRR010000069.1 GCA_013215025.1 Pseudomonadales bacterium | reverse complement strand
GTAAATCTGACGCGTAAGCTTCGGTGGTTCGAATCCACCCCCCTCCACCATCTAATTGAGCCGGTCTATTAAATTTAGTAAAAGAATATTTTTACTTTTCTTAGCAGGCGATTGTATCTAGATGGCTTATACAGTCTAAGATAATTGCTAAGCGCTAAGTTTGATTTTTTTAGGTGATATGCGGGTATGGTACAATGGTAGAACCTCAGCCTTCCAAGCTGATGATGCGGGTTCGATTCCCGCTACCCGCTCCATTTGCTCTTGTAGCTCAGTTGGTAGAGCACACCCTTGGTAAGGGTGAGGTCGGCAGTTCAAATCTGCTCAAGAGCTCCATTCTTTTAATGTTGGCCTTTTTTTATGCTGCAAATAAGTGGTGTAAAAATGGTTGACAAATCTGTTCTTCGCGAGTAGTATTTCGCCTCTTTTTTTGCGTGTATGTAGGCCAGTAGTTCAATTGGTAGAGCACTGGTTTCCAAAACCAGCTGTTGGGGGTTCGAGTCCCTCCTGGCCTGCCAGCTCGCAAGGCATTGTTTTAAAAATGTTTTTTTGATAGCGGTAGGCGTAAGTATGAATACCAATGTTCAGCAAGAAGGCTCGTCGTCGGCGCTAGATGTTGTGTTGTGGATCCTGGTGGTGGTTATCGTTGCTGCCGGCGTTTACGGTAATAGTTTTTTTGCTAATGAGTATTCGGTTTTTGAGCGCACTTTGGCGCTCCTGCCGATGGCGGCGATTGCTGGATTTCTTGCGATTAAAACGCAGAAAGGTGCGGCATTTCTGCGTTTGGTCAAAGAGTCGCGCGCTGAGATTCGTCGTGTGGTTTGGCCAACCCGACAAGAGACCACGCAAACAACTTTTATGGTTGTGTTGGTAGTGATTGTAATGGCTTTGATTCTTTGGGGTTTGGATGCGCTTCTGAATTCTCTAGTTTCAATGGTGATTGGTTAATTAAAAGGGGAAACAGCATGTCTAAGCGTTGGTATGTTGTGCATGCTTATTCTGGTTACGAGAAAAAAGTGAAGGGTGCGCTGGAAGAGCGTATTGAGCTTCATGGTATGCAGGCGTTGTTCGGTGATGTATTGGTGCCAACTGAAGAAGTGGTGGAGATGCGCGCCGGTCAGAAGCGTAAGTCAGAGCGAAAATTTTTCCCTGGTTATGTGCTAGTGCAAATGGAACTAAATGATGATTCATGGCACTTAGTAAAAGAGACGCCTCGCGTGATGGGCTTTATTGGTGGTAAGGCGGATAAGCCTGCGCCAATTTCTGATCGTGAGGCTGATGCTATTTTGCAGCGTGTGCAAGATGGCGTTGAGCAGCCGCGGCCCAAGACCTTGTTTGAGGTTGGTGAAGTGGTGCGTGTTATCGATGGTCCGTTCAATGACTTTAANGCGGTTGTTGAGGATGTGGATTATCCGCGCAGCAGGCTATCGGTTGCAGTTCAGATATTTGGGCGTTCAACTCCGGTTGAGCTCGAGTTTGGTCAAGTAGAGAAAAGCTAACTCTGCTGATTGTTTAATGATGAGGAGCTTGGCCTTGCGCTGAGCGTTTGCACTCAGAGGAGTCATATCATGGCAAAAAAAGTCGAAGCTTATATCAAGCTACAAGTGCCTGCTGGTCAGGCAAATCCGTCACCTCCTGTTGGTCCAGCACTGGGTCAGCACGGTGTCAATATCATGGAATTCTGTAAAGCCTTCAATGCTGAAACTCAGCAGATGGAAAATGGCATGCCAATTCCTGTGGTCATCACCGTAT
This sequence comes from Pseudomonadales bacterium, assembly GCA_013215025.1. Classification (NCBI taxonomy): domain Bacteria; kingdom Pseudomonadati; phylum Pseudomonadota; class Gammaproteobacteria; order Pseudomonadales; species Pseudomonadales bacterium. Next base: position 11,636 of record JABSRR010000069.1, on the reverse strand, counting down.
ATAATGACCGTAGCTTCACCTTTATCAAGAAAACACCGCCAGCGGCCGTTTTATTGCGTAAGGTTGCAGGTATTAAAAAAGGTTCTGGTGAGCCTAATACCAATAAAGTTGCAAAAGTAACGCGTGCCCAGCTTGAAGAAGTGGCGACAATCAAAATGCCAGACCTTAACACTGATGATATGGATATGGCAGTGCGTATTATTGCCGGTTCTGCTCGAAGTGCGGGTATCGAGGTGGAGGGTTAATCATGGCTAAATTAACAAAACGTCAAAAGCTAATCGCTGAAAAAGTTGAGCTTGGTAAGGTTTATGACTTTGCTGAAGCCGTATCTATCTTGAAAGCAGTGTCTTCAGTTAAGTTTGGTGAGACAGTTGATGTGTCGCTAAATCTTGGTGTAGACGCGCGTAAATCTGATCAGCAAGTTCGAGGTGCAACCTCGTTACCCGCTGGTACAGGTAAAGATGTGCGTGTTGCAGTCTTTACTGCTGGCGCGAATGCAGATGCGGCCAAGGCGGCTGGTGCAGACTTTGTTGGCATGGAAGATCTGGCTGAGCAAATTAAAGGTGGCATGATGGATTTCGACGTTGTTGTTGCGTCGCCAGATGCTATGCGCGTGGTTGGTCAATTAGGTCAGGTGTTAGGTCCGCGTGGCTTGATGCCTAACCCTAAAACCGGCACTGTCACGCCAAATGTCGGTGAGGCTGTGACTAATGCAAAAGCAGGTCAGGTTCGTTACCGTACAGATAAAAACGGCATCATTCATGGTGCGGTAGGTAAATTATCGTTTGATGAGTCGCAATTGCGTTCAAATGTTGAAGCATTGCTGACTGACATCAAAAAGGCTAAGCCTGCAGCGGCTAAGGGTATTTTCCTTAAAAAGCTAACGCTGTCGTCGACCATGGGTCCAGGTTTGGCTGTTGATATTTCTAGCTTAAGCTTTTAATCGCTTCAGTTAGTAACGTTACTTTGGGGCTTTGCGAACAATCTTGTGTAAGCAAGATTTAAGCAGAGCTATCAAAGACCGTAGGTGTGGTGGCAGCTTCTGTTGTGATCACTTAATCATTGCTGGGAAGCAAAAGCCTACGCAGATGGCAAAGGCCCTTGTGGTTGTAGCCATTCCATGTGTTGAGATAGTGAGTGAGCACTGCAAACGAGCTAAATCAATGCGAATTATTGCACAAGCAATTTGGAGATATCTAAATGGCAATAGGTCTAGAAGACAAAAAAGCGATTGTTGCTGAAGTCAACACTGTCGCTGCTGAAGCCTTATCTCTTGTAATTGCCGACTCTCGTGGTGTTGGTGTAAATGACATCGCTGCGCTTCGTAGTGAAGCGAAAAAAGCTAATGTAAATATGCGTGTTGTGCGCAATACCTTAGCTAAGCGTGCCGTTGCTGGTACCGAATACGAGTGTGCTCAGGATGTGTTCAAGGGTCCGTCATTATTGGCGTTCTCGATGGAAGATCCTGGCGCTGCTGCGCGTTTATTCAAAGATTTCGCAAAAGAAAACGAAAACTTTGAAGTAAAAGCTTTAGCAGTGGGTGGACAGTTATTAGATGCTGGACAAATTGATGTATTGGCGAAGCTGCCAACGCGCGAACAAGCTCTATCAATGTTGATGGGTACGATGTTAGCGCCGGTAACCAAGCTGGTACAAACTGCGAACGAAGTTCCAGGCAAATTGGTCCGTACTTTAGCAGCTGTCAAAGAGCAAAAAGAACAGGCTTGATAAGTTTTTACTTATTGATTGAAACAACCCTTAAATTTTTATTTGGAGAGTCAAAATGGCTTTATCAAAAGAAGACGTATTAAACGCTATCGCTGAGATGAGCGTAATGGAAGTCGTTGAGTTAATCGAAGCGATGGAAGATAAGTTTGGTGTTACTGCTGCCGCTGCTGTGGCTGCTGCACCTGCTGCTGCTGGCGGTGACGCTGGTGCTGCGGCTGAAGAGAAGACTGAGTTTGACGTAGTTCTTACTGGTGCTGGCGAGAAGAAAGTTAACACCATCAAGGCTGTTCGTGAAATCACTGGTCTTGGTCTTAAAGAAGCGAAAGGCTTGGTTGACGGTGCACCTTCACCTATCAAAGAAGGCGTATCTAAAGAAGAAGCTGAAGAAGCTAAAGCGAAGCTTGAAGAAGCTGGCGCTGCAGTCGAAGTTAAATAATTTCGATTGTTATATCAACCATTTAGCGTTAGTCTGAATGGTTTGGGCTGGCGGGTTACTCCCGCTGGCCTTTTTGCGTTTATGCAAAATAGAATTTTTGGCTTATTTTTTTGGGGTGATGAGACTAGAAAAATAAGCAAGCCTAAGTGGCGATTGGTTGGTGAGGCAAACATCCACTTATAAGTGGCAAAGGTGTTTGAGACCTTCCGATTTTCTCGTGACGCATTGGGGAGATCTAATGACATACTCATATACTGAGAAGAAACGAATTCGTAAGAATTTTGGAAAGTTCCGTCAAATGATGGATGTTCCATACTTGTTGGCAATCCAATTGGATTCCTACCGAAAATTTACCCAAGCCAATACGCCTCTGGAAGAGCGTGGCGATATGGGTTTGCATGCAGCATTTAAGTCTGTTTTCCCGATTGTGAGCTATTCGGGTAATGCTGCGCTTGAGTATGTAAGTTACACCCTAGGTGAGCCAGTGTTTGACGTGGCTGAGTGTCAGCTGCGTGGCGTTACCTATGCGGTGCCATTGCGTGTCCGTGTTCGCTTGATTATCTACGATAAGGATTCAGCGAATAAAGCGATTAAAGATATCAAAGAGCAAGAAGTCTACATGGGCGAGATCCCATTGATGACCGATAACGGCACCTTCGTTATTAACGGTACTGAGCGTGTTATTGTGTCGCAGCTGCACCGTTCACCAGGTGTGTTCTTTGATCATGACAAAGGTAAGACGCACTCTTCTGGTAAGTTGTTATACAGTGCGCGCGTAATTCCTTACCGTGGCTCGTGGTTAGATTTTGAGTTTGACCCTAAAGATTTAGTATTCGTGCGTATTGATCGTCGCCGTAAATTACCGGCCACCATTCTTCTACGTGCTTTGGGTTACAGTTCGGAAGAAATTCTGTCGATGTTCTTTGACACCTCGACTTTCCATTTGTCAGATGAAGCTATTAGCTACGACTTAGTTGCTGATCGCCTGCGTGGTGAAGTCGCGGCGTTTGATATTCTAGACAAAAAAGGCAAGGTGATTGTTGAGAAAGATCGTCGCATCACCGGTCGTCATATCCGTCAGCTGGAAAAGGCAGGTATTAAAGCGTTAGATGTGCCACGTGAATACGTGTTAGGCCGTTCACTAGCAAAAGATGTGATTGATGCCGAGTCTGGCGAGTTAATCGCCGAGTGTAATGCGGAGATTACTGAAGAGTTGATCGACGCCTTAATTGCTGCGGGTGTTAAAGACGTTGATACTATTTACACCAACGAATTAGATTGTGGTCCGTATATTTCTGAGACCTTGAAAACCGATCCTTCGCGTGATGAGCTTGACGCCCTTGTTGAGATTTATCGCATGATGCGTCCGGGCGAGCCACCGACTAAAGATGCCGCGGAAAACCTATTCCAGAATTTATTCTTCTCTGCAGAGCGCTATGATTTATCAGGCGTAGGTCGTATGAAGTTTAACCGCCGCCTAGGTCGTGAAGAGGTGGTAGGCGAAGGCGTATTATCGAAAGAAGATATCGTTGACGTATTAAAAACCTTGGTGGATATTCGTAACGGTAAAGGCATTGTTGATGATATTGATCACCTAGGTAACCGTCGTGTTCGCTCTGTCGGTGAAATGGCTGAAAACCAATTCCGTGTTGGTTTGGTTCGTGTTGAACGTGCGGTTAAAGAGCGTCTGTCGCAGGCAGAATCTGAAGGCCTAATGCCGCAAGATTTAATTAACGCTAAACCCGTTGCAGCAGCAGTGAAAGAGTTTTTTGGCTCATCACAGCTATCGCAGTTCATGGATCAAAACAATCCATTATCAGAAGTTACCCATAAACGCCGCGTATCTGCATTAGGCCCAGGTGGTCTAACCCGTGAGCGTGCAGGCTTTGAAGTACGTGACGTGCATCCAACACACTACGGCCGTGTTTGTCCTATCGAAACACCAGAAGGCCCAAACATCGGTTTGATTAACTCCTTAGCAACCTACTCACGCACCAATGATTATGGCTTTTTAGAATCGCCTTACGTCAAAGTGGTTGACGGCAAGCTAACGGATGAAATTGAATTTTTGTCAGCCATCAATGAAGCTGAGTACTGCATTGCGCAGGCCTCATCTACCTTAGATGAAGATGGCAAGTTGATTGAAGATCTGGTTAAGGTGCGTCATTTGAATGAGTGGACAGTAACTGCGCCTGAAAACGTCAACTATATGGACGTATCGCCGAAGCAGATGGTTTCGGTTGCGGCCTCACTGATCCCCTTCCTTGAGCACGATGATGCTAACCGTGCACTTATGGGTTCTAACATGCAGCGTCAAGCTGTGCCTACGCTCAAAAGCGATAAGCCGCTTGTCGGTACTGGCATGGAGCGTATTGTTGCGCGTGACTCAGGTGTCTGTGTTGTTGCAAAGCATGGCGGTGTCGTGCATAGCGTTGACGCTAGCCGTATCGTAGTGCGCGTAAATGACGCTGAGGTATCAGAAGGTCAGGCGCCGGTTGATATCTACAACTTAATTAAATATACCCGTTCTAACCAAAATACTTGTATTAACCAGCGTTCAATCGTTAAGCAAGGCGATGTGATTGCACGCGGTGATATTTTGGCAGACGGGCCTTCGGTAGATATGGGTGAGCTGGCGCTTGGTCAGAATATGCGTATCGCCTTTATGCCGTGGAATGGTTATAACTTTGAAGACTCTATTTTGGTGTCAGAGCGTGTCGTTAAAGAAGACCGTTTAACCACCATTCACATTCAAGAGTTAACCTGTGTTGCCCGCGACACCAAGCTGGGTGCTGAAGAGGTTACTTCGGATATCCCGAACGTTGGCGAGGCAGCGCTGAGCAAACTTGATGAGTCGGGTATTGTCTATATCGGTGCAGAAGTTGGCCCAGGCGATATTCTGGTAGGTAAGGTAACACCTAAAGGTGAAACACAGTTAACCCCAGAAGAAAAACTATTACGTGCCATCTTTGGTGAGAAAGCGTCAGACGTGAAGGATACATCTTTGCGTGTCGGCACCTCAACCAAAGGTACGGTTATCGATGTGCAAGTATTTACCCGCGACGGTCTTGAAAAAGATGCGCGTGCTAAGTCTATCGAAACGGCGCAGCTTGATGACTATCGTAAAGACCTTAACCAAGAGTTCGATATTGTTGCCTCTGCTACCTTTGCACAGTTAACGCGTCAGCTTGAAGGTAATAAAGTTAAAGCCGGCGGTGGTTTCAGCAAAGGCCAAAAATTAACGACAGCAGACCTTGAAGGCTTAAGCCAAGATGATTGGTTTAAAGTGCGCATGGAAGATAAGGCCTTAAATGAAGCCTTAGATAACGCTGAAGCACGCTTGACAGAGTTCCGCAAAGAGCTTGATGAGCGCTTTGAAGTTAAAAAGAANAAATTGCAATCTGGNGATGACTTGGCGCCGGGCGTACTGAAGATTGTTAAGGTTTACCTTGCGATCAAACGCCGTATTCAGCCNGGTGATAAGATGGCGGGTCGTCATGGTAACAAAGGTGTTATCTCGATGATTAAGCCTATCGAAGATATGCCTTATGATGAAAACGGCGAGCCGATTGATATCGTGCTTAACCCGCTAGGTGTGCCGTCGCGTATGAATGTCGGTCAGATTCTTGAGACACACCTTGGTATGGCAGCTCGTGGCCTTGGCGTAAAAATCGATAAGATGTTGCGTGAGCAACGTGCTATGGCTGAAGTTCGCGGTTTCTTAGAGGATATTTATAACTCTCACGCCGATGGTCATGCGGAAGACTTGTCGCAATTAAGCGATGAAGAAGTGCTTCAATTAGCCACCAACCTTCGCGGTGGTGTACCAATGGCGACGCCAGTGTTTGACGGTGCTAAAGAAGCTGAGATTAAAGACTTACTTGAGCTTGCGGATATTCCGCGCAGCGGCCAAATGACATTGCATGATGGTCGTACCGGTGATGCATTCTCTCGCCCTGTAACCGTTGGTTACATGTATATGCTGAAACTGAACCACTTAATCGACGACAAAATGCATGCGCGTTCGACGGGTTCATATAGCCTGGTTACGCAGCAGCCTCTTGGTGGTAAAGCGCAATTTGGTGGTCAGCGTTTCGGTGAGATGGAAGTATGGGCGCTTGAAGCATACGGTGCTGCCTATACCCTACAAGAAATGCTTACAGTCAAGTCAGACGATGTTAACGGTCGTACCAAAATGTATAAAAACATTGTGGACGGCGATCATCGCATGGAGCCTGGTATGCCTGAATCATTTAACGTATTGGTTAAAGAGATTCGCTCGCTGGGTATTGATATTGAGTTGGATACAGAAAACTCTTAATCGTTAAAAACATCGTCATCTGTCAGTTAAGTGTGAAATGAAACACTTGACTGACAGGCTAAAGAATTAAGCGGTTCGCCGCACAAGTGCATAGCACTTAACTTGGAGGAAGTGTCTTGAAAGACTTACTAAACTTGCTGAAGTCGCAAGGACAGTCAGAAGAATTTGACTCTATTCGTATTGGTCTAGCCTCGCCAGAGATGATCCGTTCGTGGTCATTCGGTGAAGTTAAAAAGCCAGAAACCATTAACTACCGTACGTTCAAGCCAGAGCGTGACGGCTTGTTCTGTGCCAAAATCTTTGGCCCGATCAAAGACTACGAATGTCTTTGTGGGAAGTACAAGCGACTCAAGCACCGTGGTGTTATTTGTGAGAAATGTGGCGTTGAAGTAGCGTTGGCCAAAGTCCGTCGTGAACGCATGGGCCATATTGAACTTGCCAGCCCGGTTGCGCATATTTGGTTTTTAAAATCATTGCCCTCACGTATCGGCTTATTACTAGATATGACCTTGCGTGATATCGAGCGCATCCTGTACTTTGAATCATTTGTAGTGATTGATCCGGGCATGACTACCTTAGAGCAAGGTCAGTTGCTTAATGATGAGCAGTATTATGAGGCGCTGGAAGAGTTCGGTGATGAATTCGTCGCGAAGATGGGTGCTGAGGCAATCCAAGACCTTATGATGGATATCAACATGGAAGACGAAGCAGAGCGTCTCCGTGAAGAAATTCCGCAAACCAATTCCGAAACAAAAATTAAGAAATTATCTAAGCGCTTAAAGCTTATTGAAGCCTTCTTGGGTTCAGGTAATAAGCCCGAGTGGATGGTGATGAATGCATTGCCGGTTCTTCCACCAGATTTACGCCCATTGGTACCATTAGATGGTGGCCGATTCGCAACATCTGATCTGAACGATTTATACCGTCGCGTTATCAACCGTAATAACCGCTTGAAGCGTTTATTAGACTTGGCTGCGCCAGACATCATTGTGCGTAACGAAAAGCGTATGCTGCAAGAGTCAGTGGATGCCTTATTAGATAACGGTCGTCGTGGTCGTGCGATCACAGGTTCTAATAAGCGCCCATTAAAGTCGCTTGCAGACATGATTAAAGGTAAGCAAGGTCGTTTCCGCCAAAACCTTTTGGGTAAGCGTGTTGACTACTCAGGCCGTTCCGTCATCGTGGTTGGTCCTACTTTACGTTTACACCAATGTGGTCTGCCTAAGAAGATGGCGTTAGAGCTATTCAAGCCATTCATTTTCGGTAAATTAGAAGCACGTGGTTTAGCGACGACGATAAAAGCGGCTAAGAAAATGGTTGAGCGTGAGCCACCAGAGGTTTGGGATATCTTAGCTGAAGTTATCCGCGAGCATCCGGTTATGCTAAACCGTGCGCCAACACTTCACCGTTTAGGTATTCAGGCATTTGAGCCAGTATTGATCGAAGGTAAAGCGATTAACTTACACCCTCTCGTATGTGCGGCTTATAACGCCGACTTCGATGGTGACCAAATGGCTGTTCACGTTCCATTAACGCTAGAAGCGCAGTTAGAAGCGCGTGCGTTAATGATGTCGACCAACAACATCTTATCGCCAGCATCGGGTGATCCAATTATCGTACCATCGCAAGACGTTGTTTTGGGCTTGTACTGGATGACGCGTGACCGTATTAACGGCAAAGGCGAAGATATGGTTTTCGCCGATGATAAAGAGGTGAGCCGTGCTTACGCTTCACATGCGGTAGATCTCCAGACTCGCATCAAAGCACGTATCACTGAAACGATTATTGCTGAAGACGGTAGCAAAGAAACGCGTACCTCAATGCGTGACACCACGGTTGGTCGTGTTTTGTTATGGCAAATCGTGCCAGAAGGCTTAGAGTTCGACTTAGTGAACAAGCCCATGGTTAAGAAAGCTATCTCTAAAGTGTTGGATGAGAGCTACCGTCGTTGTGGTCTGAAGCCTACGGTCATCTTTGCTGACCAATTGATGTATACCGGTTTTGAGTATTCAACAAAATCAGGTTGTTCGGTTGGTGTTAACGACTTTGAAATTCCAGATGCGAAGCACACCATCATTAATGATGCGGAAGATGAAGTACGTGAAATCGAAGAGCAGTTCTCAGCGGGTCTTGTAACTCACGGTGAGAAATACAATAAAGTTATCGATATTTGGTCACGTGCGAATGAGCTTGTTGCCAAGTCGATGATGGATGAGATTTCTAAAGAGACAGTGCAAAACAAGGCCGGTGAAGATGAGCAGCAAGACTCATTTAACTCGATTTATATTTATGCTGATTCTGGTGCGCGTGGTTCACCTGCACAGATTCGTCAGTTAGCCGGTATGCGTGGTTTGATGGCTAAGCCAGACGGCTCGATCATTGAAACGCCAATCACTTCTAACTTCCGTGAAGGTTTGAACGTACAGCAGTACTTCATCTCAACGCACGGTGCACGTAAAGGTTTGGCCGATACGGCACTGAAAACGGCTAACTCGGGTTATTTAACCCGTCGTTTAGTCGATGTATCGCAAGATGTTGTGGTTACCGAGCAAGACTGTGGCACTGAAGAAGGTATTGTTATCACGCCGGTTATCGACGGTGGTGACATCATCGAAACCTTAGGTGATCGCGTACTTGGCCGTGTGGTTGCAGAAGATATTCTGAAACCGGGTACCGATGAAGTTGTTGTTGCCAAAGGCACCATGATCGATGAAGCATTAGTTGTGGCAATTGAGCAGGCTAGCATTGATGAAGTTAAAGTACGCTCGCCGATTACCTGTGAAACGCGCCATGGTGTATGTTCTGCATGTTATGGTCGCGACCTAGCACGTGGTCATCAAGTCAACGTGGGCGAGGCCGTTGGTGTTATTGCTGCACAGTCAATTGGTGAGCCAGGCACACAGTTAACCATGCGTACTTTCCATATTGGTGGTGCTGCATCGCGAGCGACTGCAAACGATAATATTCAAGTGAAGCAAGAGGGTACGGTTCGCTTACATAATGTTAAGTTGATCGAACGTGCCGATGGTAAGTTCGCAGTAACTTCTCGCTCTGGTGAATTATCGGTTGCCGACCAAAACGGGCGTGAGCGTGAGCGTTATAAGCTGCCTTACGGTGCTACCGTAAATGTGCAGGATCAAGCTGAAGTAGCGGCTGGTGAAGTCGTTGCTAACTGGGATCCGCATATGCACCCGATCATTACTGAAGTGGCGGGTAAAATGCAGTTTACCGGCATGGAAGAAGGCATCTCAGTTAAGCGTCAAACCGATGAATTAACCGGTCTTAGCTCTATTGAGGTGATTGACCCAGCTGAGCGCCCTGCTGCTGGTAAAGATCTTCGTCCAGCGATTACCTTGTTAGATGAAAAAGGTGAAGAGCTATGCTTGCCTGGCACGAATGTGCCCGCGCATTATTTCTTGCCAGCTAATGCACTGATCAGCTTAACTGATGGTGATATGGCGGGCGTCGGTGATGTGTTAGCACGTATCCCGCAAGAAGGCTCGAAGACAAAAGATATTACCGGTGGTCTTCCGCGCGTAGCTGACTTGTTTGAAGCACGTAAGCCTAAAGAGCATGCGATTCTCGCGGAAATTTCAGGTGTTGTTAGCTTTGGTAAAGAAACCAAGGGTAAGAAACGTCTAGTGATTACTCCGCCAGAAGGAGTAACGCTGCCTGATGGTAAAGCGCACGTAGAAACTTTAATTCCTAAGTGGCGTAACCTTAACGTATTCGAAGGTGAGTCGGTTGAGAAAGGTGAGGTTGTCTGTGATGGCCCAACTAATCCGCATGACATCTTACGTTTACGCGGTGTGATTGCATTGACCAACTACATTGTGAATGAAGTTCAGGATGTTTATCGTCTGCAAGGTGTAAAAATCAATGATAAGCACATTGAGACGGTCATCCGTCAGATGTTGCGAAAAGTTGAAGTGACGGCGGCCGGCGATTCTAAGCTGATTCGCGGTGAGCAAATGGAGCTGACAGAAGTGCTTGGTGAAAACGAAGCCCTGACAGCCGACGAAAAAGTGCCTGCACAGTATGACCGCGTATTACTTGGTATTACCAAGGCCTCACTGGCAACCAATAGCTTTATTTCAGCCGCCTCGTTCCAAGAAACGACGCGCGTGCTCACTGAAGCTGCGGTAACCGGTAAGCGCGACTACTTACGTGGTCTGAAAGAAAACGTCGTGGTAGGTCGTTTGATTCCTGCGGGTACGGGTCTCTCTTATCATGCTGATCGTAAAGCGGCAGCTGAAAAAGAAGAAAGCTTTAGTGCGCAAGATATGGAAGCGGCATTAGCGCAAGCATTTGCTGCACCAGCAGCAGACGCTGCAGACGCGGCTGAGAGTGAGGAGTAATTCGGGTCTCGATCAAGGTTGAGTGGGCAGATTGGGCGCCGTTATATTACACGGCGTTCGCTTTGTTAATTGCTTGACTGTCTAGTCTTTGATCTATAGAATTGCGCCTCCTTTGAAATAGGTGTGCTTTTGCGGCCTTCGTAATATCGCGATTGTGCGCAAAAGTATGAAGCAAGACGCCTTTATATAGGCGATTTATTTGGAGTAAAACATGGCAACGATCAACCAGTTGGTTCGTAAGCCTAGAAAACGCAAAGTTGCTAAAAGTGACGTTCCTGCGTTGCAAAGTTGTCCGCAGCGTCGTGGTGTATGTACTCGTGTATATACCACTACGCCTAAGAAGCCTAACTCGGCATTACGTAAAGTATGTCGTGTTCGCTTGACCAATGGTTTTGAAGTTTCTTCATACATTGGCGGTGAAGGCCACAACTTGCAAGAGCACAGTGTTGTATTAATCCGTGGCGGTCGTGTAAAAGATTTGCCAGGTGTTCGTTATCACACTGTTCGCGGTACCTTGGATACACAAGGTGTTAACGATCGTAAGCAGGGTCGTTCTAAGTACGGTACTAAGCGTCCTAAGTCGTAATTGACTTAGCGCTTTACCCACTTAAGTAATCGGTTGTGTTTCAGGCACATAAAGTTTAACCGGTTCATATTACTGTAACATCCCCGCGTCAGACTGACGCGAAGCTATTATAAGTAAGGCTGAGCAGCAAAAGCGGTCTCAGATGAACCTGAAAAGAGATAGGTAATACTATGCCTCGTAGAAGAGTTGTCGCCAAGCGCGAAGTTC
>JABSRR010000068.1 GCA_013215025.1 Pseudomonadales bacterium | reverse complement strand
AATAGGTTGCGCTGACATATAAAATTTCAGCAAGCATTTTTCTTTCACTCGTCATATATTTAATATTATCGAAGGCGCATTTCTAGAGAGCTATCCATGATTATCACCAACACCCATCAGTCAATTTTAACGATTACCATGTCACGCGCTGATAAAAAAAATGCGCTTACCGCTCAGATGTATCAAGATATCGCTAATGCGATCATTGCGGCGAATCATAATCCTACCATTAAATCGATCATCATCAGTGGCTCAGAGGGCGTGTTTTCTGCGGGCAATGATTTAGCTGATTTTTTGGCAAACCCTAATATGGATAAAGACAGCTCGGTTTATCAATTCTTGACTGCGCTGATTGATTGTCAGCTGCCATTGATCGCAGCTGTTGAAGGCATTGCGGTAGGTGTAGGAGCCACTATGTTACTTCACTGTGATAGGGTTATCGCTTCAGAAGGCGCGGTGTTTGCTATGCCTTTTGCCAACCTTGGTTTAGTGCCAGAGGCTGCGGCCTCTTTGTTGCTGCCGCGGCTGGTAGGCTATCAAAAAGCCGCTGAATGGTTATTAACGGGCGATCAATTTTCTGCAGCTAATGCAAGATCTGCAGGTTTTATTACAGAAGTGGTAGAGAATGATTCGGCCTTATCTTGCGCAAACGCTTTTGCTGCAAAGCTAGCCAGCAAGCCTAGATCAAGCCTTATTGCTACGAAAGCACTTTTGCGCCGCGACGAAGAGTCATTGAGAACGCGATTAGATGCTGAATTAACAGAGTTTATTAAGGGTTTAAATGGTGACGCGGCGAAAGAAGCGATGACTGCCTTCCTTGAGAAACGAAAGCCCGATTTCTCGAATTTTTAAGTATGAATAAGCTCGTTTCCTTTAGAGACTTATTTTATAATCTCTAGCTCTTTAATTGGTTTTAGGTATTGATATGTTGTTCAGGCAATTTCTACTGTCTTTATCGGTTATTTTATTTATCTCTGCGTGCAGCAACGATGACGATGATGATAACCGAGACGGCAATAGTGTTTTTCTTCATCTTGTCACAGATGCAGCACAGGTAAGAATTGAAGGCAATGACCGCAATTATGGCACCTTACGTTTTGAGCAATTTAGTAGCAGTGTTGCATTGACCGAGGGTGGCTATACGGTCGATTTGGTTGAGATTGACCAGCAAAACCTAGCCAATAACGAAACCATCGCGCGCGATGTGAAGTTTAATGTACGCCCAGATCGTAATAAATTCCAAGTCATTTATGGCGCAATTGCACAGAATAACGCCCAGATCGCCAGTCTTGAAATGGCTCGTGATGATGATTTTGCCGATGAAGATAACGATGAAAACATTTACTTCAACGTCACGCATTTATATACCGGCGCGAATCGGCCGGATGTTGATATTTACCTTGCCAGAGATGGTGCCGATGCTGCTGAAGCAACGTTGCAAGCCAGTTTAAGTTTTGCAGAAACCTCTGACGAGATTGTCATTGATGAGTCATCACAGGAATTAATTGTAGTGCTCGCCGGCACCTCGCCGAGCGATAGTGCAAATATCGTTTATCGCAGTGGTCGCGAGGTGATTTATGACGCCAGAGAGCAGGCCATTGTATTAGCCGAAAGTGTGGGCTTAGAGTCAAATACTATTGCTGCCTATTATTATGCAGTAGGCTTTTCGCCCGAAATCTGGCGCAACCAATTAGATGGTGAAACTGGCTTGGTGAAATTTGTCAATGCCTTGGTGGATGTCGAAGACGATATCACATCTTATTTAGATTCTGTGACTGTATCGGCTTTATCGGACAGTGCGTCAGCCACCGATGTGGCCTATGGATCCAGCAGTGAATACCAAGAGATAGCGACTGGCAATTATCGATTGTCATTCGACGCGGGTGTGTCAACATCGTGGAGCGATAATCTACGCATTGGTGCAGGCGTAGCGCAAACGGTTTATTTTTTTGGTGATGTAGATCAGAGCGGTCCGTTAACTGCTCCTCTTAAGTCGACGGACGACTTTAGGCAGCTTTCAAATTACGCGTCCTTGCAGCTGGTTCATCTTGTACCCGGTGACAGTGATGAGGATGCGCCAGTGGTTGATTTACATCTAACCAAAGATGGCTTTCTCGATGCTAGCACCTTAATTGCCTCAGGCTTGCAGTTTGGCGGCTCTGTCACATTCTATGTGCGTAATCCTAGTCAAGATGATACCTATTCGCTTGCGATCACGCGTAATGGTCAAGTAAGCACAGCACTGTTTACTTTGGCTTTAGATGGTGATGCCAGCCTGAAGTCTGGCTTAAGTCAGCAGTTTGCTGCGATCAAAAACTCCGCCAGCGGTGCAGCAGAGCTGGTCAATGTGAGTGTAGCCCTACCATAAATAAACGTCAGGATGAAAATTTTTAAATGATGAAGGCGCTGTTAAGCGCCTTTTTATGCGTAACGCAGCCATTTTTGGGGCTTATTTTAAACAGCTAGCAAAAGAGAAAGAGGCGATAGGGTAAGCAGAGCTAGAGAGTTAGAGAGTTAGAGAGCTAAAACTCGTTATCTAAGCAATGATAAATAGGCCTGAATCGTCTGTTCTAGACCCATCTGCAGTGCGTCAACAGTTATCGCATGACCAATAGATACTTCAAGTAGGCCGGTAAGCTTAGAAAAAACGGCTAGGTTATCAAGGTTCAGATCGTGACCGGCGTTAACACCAAGGCCTAATGAGGTCGCAAATGCTGCGGCACGATTATAAGCAATAAAGCTTTCTGCAAGATTGTCTGACCATGCATAAGGTCCGGTATATAGTTCAACCCGGTCAGCGCCAATATTGGCAGCCTGCTCAATCTGTTGACAGTCTGGGTCCATAAACAAGCTGACACGACATCCAAAATGTTGAATCTCTTGAATTATGTCGGCGAGTTCTGCATTGTCACCCGATAAATCAAAGCCATGGTCAGAGGTGAGCTGTGCATCTGAATCCGGCACCAAAGTGGCTTGTGCAGGTCGGCATTCAGATAACAAGGCCATGAGGCCTGGGTAATCAGCGACGTCTTTGCGCGAAGAGGGCATCGCCTTGGCATAGGGGTTACCCTCAATATTGAACTCTACTTGCCCATCGGTCAGCTGTTTTAACGCTAGACAATCTTGTGCGCGGATGTGTCGTTGGTCAGGGCGAGGGTGCACGGTAATGCCGTTCGCGCCAAAGTTGATACATTGCTGAGCATAGTCGATTAAATCAGGGTTGTTACCTTCGCGTGAATTACGAATTAACGCAATTTTATTAATATTGACTGATAGATCGATACTCATCGGGGCGATTACTTTAGATACTCAATATTTAGAATTTCAATCGCATCCTTAGGCACATTATTGTAAATACTGATGGTGCCGGTAGGTAAATTCTCCCATGCATCAATAACCGACATGTTTTCCACTTTGCCAAAAACCGCATAGCCAACATTATAATCTCGGTAGTCGAGGTGCGGGTTATCAATATAATTGATAAAAAATTGACTGGTAGCTGAGTCGGGCGACGAACGTCTCGCCATGGCTAGGGTGCCGCGTAAGTTTTTAAGTTCAACTTTGGCTTCATTTTTGATGGCAGCTTTGGTGTCTTTTTGTGCCAGCTCTTTGGTAAATCCGCCACCTTGAATCATAAATCCAGGAATCAGACGGTGAAAAATCGTGCCTTTGTAGAATCCACTGTCAACATAGCTTAAGAAGTTTTTTACCGTTATTGGGGCCTGCTGGTCATAAAGTTCGATTTTAAATTGGCCTTTGTTGGTTGTGATTAAAAGGCGCGTATTTTCCGCCATTGCCGTTGACGCTAAGCTTAAGCCAAGCGCGATTGCTAACAGCGCTGTAACGGAAAATTTAACAAGGGTATGTCGCATAAGTCTGTTCCTTTTTCTGCGATGAATGGCCTGTTTTTAGAATGATCCCCACTCAGAGCGTCGTTTCGAACGACTAAAGTTCTGTACGATGAGGGTGATAATAATGCCTAGAATAATAGTGAGAGCACCGTACATAAAGCTATTAGAGCGAAGCTCTTGACTTAGTCGGGTATTTTCCGCACGAAGCGTGTCGATCTGATTGCGCATATCATCATTTTGTTGCATTAGCTGCTTGTTGTTTTCATTTATCGCTAATTCGTTCGCAGAGAGATTACGCACTCGGTCGAGTTCTTTGTTCAGGCTGTTAAGCTTTACCGTATGGGCTTGCTGTTGGTTTTCGAGATCTTCAATATATTGTTGCGCGTCTAACAATTTTTCACTCAGGGGACCCGAGCTTGCGCTAAGCTGCTGAATTTGCTGTTGAGCTCTGCCAAGCTTGATTTGCGCGGTTGGCTCGGCAGTGAGGTAACGATTCTGCATCCAGCCAACGGTGCCTCGGCTGGTTTTAATCTGGCTCCAGCCTTCTTCGGTGGCAAGTAAGGTAACCTTGGTTCCGCTTTTCAAACCTTTGTGAACAATACGGTTTTTAGTACTGGCGCCAGAGCGCATGGGCACATATAGCACATCACTGATATAACGGGGTAAGTTTAGTACATCGGCAGCTGCACTTGCATCGGTTGAGGTGGCCTCTGCTGCCGTCTGCGAAGCAGCTGGGTTCTGCGCATAAGCGAATGACGGCAATAGGGTTGTTAAGATGACCACGATAAAAAATAGTTGATAGCGAGCGAAATCGATCACGAATATTCCTACAAACGGTTGAATGTTTTAACGAAGGTAAAAGCCTATTAATTCAGGGTAAAACCTTTTTAAAGGGTTTGATTGATACCGATTGGTATACGCCAGCGCTAACATAAGGGTCATCTTCTGCCCAAGCTTCGGCCTCTGCCAATGAGTCAAACTGAGCAATAACAATACTGCCAGTGAAGCCTGCTTCGGCAGGATTCTCGCTGTCAATGGCAGGGTTAGGGCCGGCCAATTCTAATCGACCTTGGCTTTTTAACTGTTCTAAACGCGCTAAATGTGCAGGTCTGGCTTGTAAGCGACGAGACAAAGAATCCTCAATGTCAGTACTGACAATGGCATATAACATGTTTTTTCCTTAGGACTGAATCGCCAAAAAGTCTTCAAGTTGATGGCCGGTTAGGGCTTGAATTTTACGCATAAAATAAAATAGCGCGCTACCCATGACCAGCATGCTGGGCAATGCAATAACGGGATAACTAAGCGCGGTCATTTTGCCAAGCTCTTCATTATAGGCAACTGTGCCTGGTTCGCTNACGACCACCATAATAGCTAAGATATAATTAAGTGCCGATGATAAAGCGAAAGACGCTGCGACCAGTAAAGAGCAGTTTTTCATCACTTTATCCAGCTGCTGTTGCAGCTGTTGTTGCTCAATAATGCTTTTTAAATAGTTTAATTTGAATATAGCTTCATTAAAGATTAATTTTTCAACCAGCGGGTATGGCGTCCAAGTTGATACCAATACAATCATACAAATCATGCCAGGTATAGCGGCTTCTTTAATCGCAATATATTCAGGTGGCAGCTTTAACAAGCTAATCGTGCCGGTCAATAGGGTGCTGATAAGACCAAGTACTGAAAAAATATTTATCGATTTGCGCTTAACAAAATCCATTAAGCCATAGCTAAAGGGAAAGGCTAGAGCAACAATCAGAGCCCATGTTGTACCTAGGTATGCATCGCCACTTAATTTAGACAAAATAAGGGCTGGGGCGAAAATATTAAAGATAAGATTTACCCAAATATTTTCGCGCTTTTCGGGCAGAACTTTATTATTATGCTGCTCACTATTTTTCGCGGTCATGCTAATCTCAATACATCGAAATAATGGACTGTATTCTGCCTAGCATTACGATTGCACGCAAGTGCCAAGCTGTGTAATTAGCGCCAGTAAGGTGTCGACGGCATTTTGCTTATATAGGCGGAAGCATAGGCGGTAAGTGTGGGCGGCAAGTATGGGCGGCTAAGAAATAAATCTGAACAATTTCATAAGCGCACAATGATGGAATATCTGCCCTAGCGCAATATGCAAGTGTGGCCAGAAACTTAACCGGTAACGATTTTAGATGCGATTTGATCTGCATACACATTCAACGGCTTCTGATGGGAAATTATCACCGACTGAATTGTTCAGCCGTGTTTCCGAGCTGTCGCTGGATCTGTTTGCCTTAACCGATCATGATACCCTAAACGGCTACCTTGATTTGCAGGCGCAAGGCTTGTTACAACAAGCGCCGTATTTTATCCCCGGGGTCGAATTTTCTGCGCTAGCAGAAAAGCTTAATGTGCATATTGTTGCCTTAGATTTTGACCCTACAAACCCAGCGCTTCAATCCTTGTTACAACAGCAGGCTGAGCGTCGTGAACGGCGCGCTAAACAGATTGCTGAGCGGCTATTAAAGCTGGGCTTGCCTGATTTGTATCCGGCTGCGCTGGCTAGGGCTGACAGTAGTGAGTCTGTTGGGCGGCCTCATTTTGCGGCAGCAATGGTTGATTTAGGTATTTGCAAATCCATCCAGCAAGCCTTTGATAAATGGCTAGGGAATGGCAAGCGTGGTGATGTAAAGTTGCTCTGGCCAAGCCTTGCTGAAGTGATTGACGCAGTGCATGCTGCTGGCGGTGTTTGCGTTTTGGCTCACCCGCTGCGTTACCAGCTTACCCTTAGCAAGGTTCGCAGTTTAATTGCCTTGTTCGCGGCAGTGGGCGGCGACGCGATAGAGGTAGTGGGTCAGCAAGCTAAGCCTGAACAGTTGAATCATCTCGTTAAAGTGGCGCTGCAATTTGGTCTTGCAGCTTCAGGCGGCTCTGACTTTCATGACCCAAAATGGGCGTGGGCTGCATTAGGGAAGGTTGATCCATTGCCCGTCAACATGCTGCCTGTTTGGGCGTTATTTCAACACACAAAACTTTCAAACTGATTTTTTCAGTGATGTGGTAAATCTATGTTTTTTCAAATTCACGAGCTTAATCCGCAAGATCGATTAGTTCAGCAGGTAGTTGACGGTTTATTGCAAGGGCAAACGGTGGTTTATCCTACCGATTCAGGTTATGCGCTGGGCTGTGCTTTAGGCAATAAGTCTGCACTGGATACCATTCGCTCGATTCGCCGTCTGGATCAAAAACATAATTTCACCCTTATGTGTCGTGATCTGTCAGAAATTAGTCACTATGCAAGGGTGGAAAATAATGAATATCGACTTATAAAAAGTTTAACACCTGGGCCTTACACCTTTATATTGCCTGCAACGCGCGAGGTGCCAAAAAGGCTAATGCATCCCAAAAAGAAAACTATCGGTATTCGCGTGCCTGATAATCGCATTGCCATGGCGATGCTCTCGGCCATGGGCGAGCCGCTGATGAGTGTATCGTTAATTATGCCAGGCGATGATATGGTCATGACCGATCCCTATGATATTCGCGATACGCTATCGAATCAGGTTGATATGATTATTGATGGCGGTTACTGTGGTTATGAGCCGACCACCGTACTTGATCTCTCCAGTGACCATGCTGAGCTGGTGCGTCAAGGTTCAGGTAGTGTGGCGTTTCTGGAAAGCGAGTGAAATAGGCTAAAAATCACGTTATACTCGATCGATCATGGATGGCATGCTAACCGCATGCATATTTCTTTTAAACCTATTTAAGCAGCATGATTATAAGCCGCAATGTCTAGCGATAATTCTGATACAACCGCTGAGCTTGAGCCAGCTTCGCCGCAAAGTAAGCAGGCTGAGGAAAGTCAGTTGGCGGCAGCTGATCCAGCCTCACAGCAACCGGCTAAAATGGGTGCACAGCAGGAAGAAATGCCTTTTGCGATGGTCGCTGGTTCGCCAGTGATTGAGGTGCCAAAAGATTTATATATTCCACCCTCAGCCTTGCAAGTTTTTTTAGAGGCATTTGAGGGGCCTTTAGACCTTTTACTGTATTTAATCCGCCGACAAAATATCGATATTCTCGACATTGAGATAGCATCCATAACAGAACAATACATGCAATATGTTGAGATGATGGATGCGATGCAGTTTGAACTGGCCGCCGAGTATTTACTGATGGCCGCGGTACTGGCGGAAATAAAATCGCGCATGCTATTGCCAAGGCAGGTAGCCGATGAAGATGATGAGGAAGACCCCCGAGCGGCGCTCATTCGTCGATTGCAGGAGTATGAACGCTTCAAACAGGCCGCAGAAGAGATTGATGAACTACCGCGGGTAGGCCGTGAGGTCTTTCAAGCGGCAGCAGCGCCGCCTGACCTCGATAAAGCCCGTCCTCACCCTGAGGTAGAGATGAAAGAAATCTTACTGGCTTTTGGTGAAGTATTGCGGCGCGCTGAAATGTTTGAAAGCCACCAAGTACAGCGTGAGAAGTTATCAACTCGTGAACGCATGTCACAAGTTTTAGACCAGCTGCAAAACAAGCAATTTGTGCCGTTTGTNTCACTATTTGTGGCAGAAGAAGGGCGGTTGGGGGTCGTTGTGACCTTTTTAGCGATCATGGAATTAGTTAAGGAATCGTTGCTAGAGGTCGTTCAAACCGACGCCTTTGGTGCTATACATGTCAAAGCAAGATCATCATGAGTATGCCAATAGATCAACTTAAACAAATCATTGAGGCGGCGATTATGGCCGCGGACAAACCACTGACCATTGCGCAAATGCAAGCTTTGTTTATTGTTGATGATGGTTTGGATATAGCAACTGAGTCTTACAAACCTAGCAAAGCTGAACTTGAAGCGGCATTAGAAGATATCCAGCTTGATTCTGCAGATCGCGGCTTCGAGTTGCAGCAGGTTGCTTCAGGTTGGCGCTTTCAAGTTAAACAAGAGTTCGCGCCTTGGGTGGGTCGTTTGTGGGAAGAAAAACCGCAGCGTTATTCGAGGGCCTTACTAGAAACCTTGGCCTTAATTGCCTATCGCCAGCCGATTACCCGTGGTGAAATTGAAGAAATTCGCGGCGTTGCGGTTTCCAGCCAAATTATCAAAACCTTAAGCGAGCGCCAATGGGTTAAAGTGATTGGCCATAAAGATGTGCCAGGGCGGCCATCGATGTATGCAACGACCAAAGAATTTTTGGACTATTTTAATCTATCGTCATTGGAACAATTGCCAACCTTAGCCGAGCTGCGTGATTTAGATAGCTTGAATTCTGAACTCGATCTTGCGGTTGATAGCGACTCTGCCAGCGCTGATGCAACAACTGCGGATCAGAGTTCAGATGCATCGGCAAACGACACTGTAGACAACGATTTACATGAAGATGCAGATATGATCTCAGATCACGCTGCTGCTCACAATGCAGATGATAATGCAGAAGAAAGCGCGCAAGAAAGCGAAGAAGAAAGCGCTCAAGAAAGCGCAGACGAAATCATAGAAGAAACTATGTATACAAGCACTGAGACAAATACCGCAGAAGATGCTGAAAACCTCGCAGCAGAAAGCATGGCTGACACTGAGAATGCTGCAGCCGAAACTGGCGATGATCGCTTAATTCAAGCCGCCGATATTTTTAAATCATCATAAATCATGCCGTGAGGCAGCAGGAGAACGCTTGCTATGGCCAAGCCAGAAAATACTGAAAAACTGCAAAAAGTTATTGCTAGAGCTGGCCTTGCCTCTCGGCGCGAAGCAGAGCGTTGGATTCAAGAGGGGCGTTTACGGGTAAATGGTCGGCTAGCCACGATTGGCGATCGAGTGACCGATCTTGATCGCATCGACTTAGACGGTAAACGCATTCGCCACAAGTCCTCAGAGCAATTTAAACGTCGAGTCTTAGCCTATCATAAGCCGGTTGGTGAAATTTGCTCGCGCAAAGACCCTGAAGGCAGAAAAACCGTGTTTGATCGTTTGCCGCGACTGCAAGGTGAGCGATGGATCGCGGTAGGACGGCTCGACTATAACACCTCAGGTCTGTTGCTGTTTACTAATGACGGTGAGCTTGCCAACTTGTTAATGCATCCTTCCAGTCAAATTGATCGTGAATACTTGGTCAGAGTGATGGGCGATGTAGATGAATCGATGATGCAGCGTTTGCGTGAGGGCGTATTGTTGGAGGATGGTGAGGCGCGTTTTACCGATATTCAGCATGACGCGCGAAGCGAAGAAGAGAGCATCAATCAATGGTACTCTGTTTGCGTAATGGAAGGGCGTAACCGCGAAGTTAGGCGACTATGGGAGTCTCAAGGGGTTACCGTTAGCCGTCTAAAACGGGTGCGGTTTGGGCCGATTTTTCTCACCACTAAACTGCGCCAAGGTCGCTTTCAAGATCTGACTGAACGTGATATTCGTCATTTAATTGATGCGGCAACCCCCAAGCCTATTGCGCCCAGCGCTGAAGAGTCCGTCGATGCTTAAACCGCAAGACATTGTGATTGCGGTCAAACTGCTGTGTCTTGCAAAACAAGACTGGTCTCAAGGCTCGCTTGCCCAGTCACTTTTTATCAGTGTGTCTGAGGTGAACGCCGGTTTAAAACGTCTGCAGCAGTGTAATTTGATTGAGCCGCATGCTGACGGCAGGCGATGGCAGGTGAAAAAGGCCAATTTTCGTGAGTTTTTATTGCATGGCATAGCCTATGTCTATCCGGCACAAAAGTCGGCGCCATGCCATGGCCTGCCGACCGCAAGCTCTCACCCAGATTTGCAGCAGCATTTTAAACCTTCATCTTTGCCTGCTATGGTGTGGCCCAATCCCTCAGCTAGCTGCAGCGGTTTTGCCTTATTACCTTTATATCCCTCAGTGATTAAGGCAGTAAGCCAAGACGCTGAGCTATATCAATGGCTAGCGATTATTGATAGCTTACGTGATCAAGATAATGCTGAAATTGATGTGGCCAAAGTGCTACTGCGTGAGAAATTTTCCTCACGCAGTAAACGACTGCCACCATCAGAGCAAGACGCGCAAGGACTGGCAGGCGCTCAGGCTAAGACAGAGGCAAAAACAAAGGCAAAGCATGATGCTGTATTTGATGATCAGCAGCTTGACCTGTTGGCATAATAGTTTTAACCCTAAGCTATGTTGACAACCCCGTTGCCAACCTCAACCCCATCTCTGCTGCCAGAGCCAGCAATAGTTTTTCAGCACCGTGATTTTGTCGTGTTGAATAAGCCAGCAGGTTTTTCAGTGCAAGAGTTAAGCAAGCACTATCAAACTGCTTTTGCACATTTTCACCCTGTACATCGGCTCGACAAAGATACCTCAGGCGTCTGGTTAGTTGCCAAAACGGCGCTGGCCAACCAGCAATTATCGCAGGCATTTTTACATCAAGCTGTGAGTAAGCACTATATTGCGCTGGTGCATGGTGGTAAACGCTTGAAAAAAAAGCAGGGTTGGATTGTTGGTGATATGCAAAAATCTCGTCGCAAAGCTTGGCGCTTATTAGCAAGCAAGCAAAATCCTGCAACAACCTATTTTGAAACTCTGTCATTGCCTGTCAACGACGGTGTGCCTTTTGCTGCACGATTGGCTTACTTGCAACCATTAAGCGGCAAAACCCATCAGCTCCGTGTGGCGATGAAGGCTAATGGTTCGCCTATTGTGGGCGATAATATTTATCGCTCTGCCCAAGCGAACGCTGCAGACCGGCTGTATCTTCATGCTTTCAAGCTTTGCTTTAGCTATCAAGGCGAGTCATTTGCAATCCAAGCATGGCCCAGTCAGGGTGAATATTTTTTAACCGCTGGGCTACAGAAACGGCTTGAGGCGTTTGAGCCTAGGCCGGTTCATCGGTAAAATACTGTTTTCTATATCAATAAGCAAAATAGCTATGGCAAAAATTCATATCAAGCGCGCTTTTACCATGGATCTGGATGAGCTGCAGAAAGGTATGCAGGATCTTGCCGATCAATTGCAGTCGGAACACGGCATGCAATATGCTTGGAAGAATCCGCAGCAGATTGATTTTAAACATAAGGCAGGCAAAGGCTCGCTTGCTATTGAAGGCAAACATTTGGTTTTGTCTTTAAAACTCGGCATGCTTTATGCGGCGATGGCCCCTGTGGTTAAGTCGCGTATTAATGCATGGGCAGACGAGTATATTGTCTAGGGAAGATTCACCAGCCCGAATAGTCAGTTATGAAGTCGTTGTTAATAAACCTCTATAAGTATTTATTCTTCTTTCCCTTTTTTGCCATCATGACCGCTACTCTGGCATATGTGTGTGTATTCGTATGCTTGTTTAGTCAGCGCATCGCTAGCCGCTATATCGCGAGATTTTGGGCCAGGGCGACCTATCGTTTAAGTTTCTCTAGGCTGAGAATTGTTGGGCAAGAGCATCTCGACCCAAAACGATCGTATGTGGTGGTGGTCAATCATATGAGCGTATTCGATATTTTAGTGTTGTATGGCTACTTAGATTTAGACTTACGCTGGGTAATGAAGAAAGAGCTGCGCAAGATGCCATTTCTTGGTTGGGCGACTGCGGCATTAGGGCATATTTTTATGGATCGCAGTAACAGCCAAAAGGCGTTTGAAACCTTGCGTGCATTAAAGCAAACCTTACCCGAGAGCTGTTCGATTTTATTCTTTCCTGAGGGTACACGCTCAAATGGCGAGCTTAAGCGTTTTAAACGAGGAGCATTTAATACCGCCAAAACCCTTGAATTTGCGGTATTACCGATCACACTCAACGGTACTGAAAAAATTATGCCCAGTAATACACTGGAGTTACATCCGGGGCTAACAGAAATTATCATTCACCCAGCCATTTCTGAACAGCAAGTTCAAGATACGGATGAGCTAGTATTAGCGGCTGAATGTCAGCAAATTATCGGCGCCGCGCGTATACCTTAGCCAAATATTCATCGCGAGAGCAAGAACTATGTTTACTGGAATTGTCCAACAGTGTGTGCCAATTCATTGGCTGGAAAAAAAGCCTGGTTTAGTGCGTTTCAGTCTGCTGCTTGAGGGTCAACTGGCTGAAGGGGTAAATATTGGAGCCAGCATCGCAATTAATGGAGTCTGTTTAACCGTCACTGAGTTTAAGCCCTGTGATAGTGGCTTAGAGGTATTCTTTGACATGATGCAGCAAACATTAATGCTGACAAATACCGCTGAGTTTGCCACGGGATCAGCCGTAAATGTTGAGCGTTCGGCGCAAGCGATGCAGGAAGTAGGTGGTCATATTGTTTCTGGTCATATTGATGCACAGGCCGAGATTATTGCCATTGAACACTCTGAAAACAACTGCAAGATGCGCTTTCAAGTACCACAAAATTTGAGTAAATATCTGTTTAATAAAGGCTTTGTTGCGCTCAATGGCTGCAGTCTTACGATTGCTGATTGCAGTGCAAAAGATGGCTGGTTAGACGTTTGGTTTATTCCTGAAACTCTGCGGGCAACAAACTTCGGTCAGCTTAGCCCAGGTGCAAAAGTGAACCTTGAAGTCGAGCGTGCAACCCAAGCGATCGTGGATACGGTTGAGCGAGTTTTAGCTGATAAAAATATCGGCAGCATCGCGGATATTAGCAACGCCGGCAGTATCAACAACAGTAACAGCTAACGCTTGCTTAAATAGCTTAAACAAATAGCTCAATTTAATAGCTCTTTAAAAAGCTATTTTAAAGCCCTTTAAAAAGTAAAGCCGAATGAATAGCCACTTAGCGGGAAGATAAGTCGTTAACGGTTTAGCTATTTAGCCGTCAGTTAAATCAACCGCAATATGCTCATTCAGGCCCAACATAAGATTCATGTTTTGCACACAAGCACCCGAAGCACCTTTGCCAAGATTATCAAGCTTGGCAACTACCAGGGTTTGCGCGTAGTGAGGGTTACTAAAGCAAAATATCTCACAGCGGTTTTGTCCACTGATGCCGTGAGGGGTTAAAAATGGCGCGTTTTGTTCGACATCATTGAGCGCATGAACCAAGACGAGTGGTTCATTCTCATAATAGTTTACAAATAGCTGCTGCAGCGCTGCGCCAACGTTGTCGCCTGTCAGATTTAAGGCATGATGATCGAGCATAATATGCACCAACATGCCTTGCTCATAGGCTGATACAGAGGGAATAAATACCGGCCTACGCTTAACACCTGACCATTGATGAATTTCTGCGGTATGCTTGTGCTCAAACTCAAGCCCATATAAGCCAAAAGTAGGTGCCTGCGGAGGCACTGCCTGGTAGCGCTCAATCATCTGCTTGCCACCACCAGAATAGCCAGACACGGCATTGATACTGATCAAATAGTCATCAACCAGACAATCAGCCTCGCTCAAGGGTTTCAGTAATAAATTGGCACCGGTAGCGTAGCAACCTGGGTTAGAAACTTTGTTTGCTTGTTGTATCTGCTGTCGTTGATCTGGAGCTAGCTCGGCTAAGCCATATACCCAATCATCTGCTGTGCGGTGAGCAGAGCTTGCATCCAAAACACGAACGCCCATAGCCTCACAAAGAACTGCAGCTTCTTTGGCGGCAGCATCAGGTAAGCACAGCACGCACAAGTCTACGGCAGATAAAATGGCTTTCTTAGCGCTCATGTCCTTGCGCAGTGCAGGGTCAATCGAGACCACCTCAATATGCGGGTGGTTTAGTAGCCGCTGACGAATTTGTAAGCCTGTCGTACCGGCTTCGCCATCGATAAAAATTTTATACTGTGTTTGGCTCATGATGTTCTCATTGGATTAAGCCTCAGCTCTCGAGTTAGCAAAAAGGCTATCGTGATTGACGGTTATTCTCTTGCTGGCTTGATAATAGTAAACACCGTAAGCGTCAGAAAAACAAAAAAGGTGCCGTTAAGCACCTTGTTGGCATTCAAGCACCGATCTTTGGGTTTGTAGATCGCGGGTTGGTGGCTAATCGCTATTTGCAAGAAGCACTCGCTGCACATGACAACACTATGTAATAAGCAGCGAGGCAGCGCTTAATAACCGTTTAAGCTCGCATAGCGGTCGCGCAAAAAGCCTGAGTGACCTAAGGTCGCAATCGCCGCACGCGCACGCTTCAAAAATAAGCCAATATCAAGCTCGTCTGTGACGCCAATACCGCCATGCATTTGTGTAGCTTCGTCAGTGACCAATTTAAAGGTATCGTTTAATTTGGTTTTGGCAATCGCCGCAAGCTCAGCGCGATTGTCAGCATTTTCGTCAATGGCTGCAAGTGCTGCTAAAACGACAGATTTAGACAGCTCAATTTCAACAAACATTTGTGCAGCACGATGCTTTAAGGCCTGAAACGAACCAATTTTCACACCAAATTGCTCACGCTCTTTCAAATATGCCATGGTCCGTTCAAACATTTCTAGACAGCCACCGAGCATTTCTGCAGCCAAAATTGCTCGACCGCGATCCAGTACATCATCCAATGCTGGGTAGGCTTGGTCTGCTTCGCCAATCAACGCATCAGCGCTTACGCGAACATTATCCAGCTGAACTTGCGCTGCATTGCGGCTGTCCATCATGATGGTGCGGTTAATGCTTAGACCAGCAGCGTCGTTATCAACTAAAAATACGCTAATACCCGCGGCAGAATGGGTTTCACCATTGCTCACATTTTTGGTTCTCGCGACCACTAACAGTTTATCGGCAGAGTGACCGTCTAAAACGAAGCTTTTCGCGCCATTTAACACATACTGCTCGCCATCGCGCGTGGCTGACGTATTGATCGCATAAGGTGCATGCTGATTACCTTCTTCTAGGGCAAGCGCTAGGGTGATTTCGCCAGCCGCGATTTGCGGTAATAAGACTTCTTTTTGGCTATCGCTAGCCAGTAATTCAATCGTCGAGGCCCCTAAAACAATGGTAGAGAACAAAGGTGATGCGGCTAAAGTTCGGCCGGCTTCTTCAAAAATGACCCCAAGACCAAAAAAACCAAATTCCAAACCACCAAATGCTTCAGGTATTGCAATGCCAGCCCAGCCTTGTTCATTGACCATTTTTTGCCAAAGTTCTGGGTCGTAGCCGGTTGCATCTTGCTGGTCGCGCAACGCACGAAAAGCTTCAATAGGCGCATGCTCTGCTAAAAAACCTTTAGCAGAATCTTTTAAAATACGCTGCTCTTCATTCAGTACTAATGCCATTAAGCCTCTCCAAGCATCAATATGGCTGAAAACGTGTCAGCCAGTAATTAAAAACGCGCAAATTTTAACGCAGCAAGCGTTTAATTTCTAGCGCTAAGATATTGAAAATACATTAAAAAGCCAGAGATGACTGGCTTTTCATAAAGCTCGGTGACGAGCAGTGCGGTGATAGCTATTAAGAAGAAAGCTGTTTAGAAGAAAGCTGTTTAGAAGAAAGCTAAGTAGCAGCTAGCTTATGCTTTAATCAGCTTTTGTTTGCCAGCCGCTTCAGCCATGGTATTGAACATGCTGCGGTAAAATGGCTTAGATTCTTCAATGCCTTGTTCAGTGCTGTAAATTGGCTCAAAACCAAGTTCTTGCCGCGCTTTATCAATACTAAAGTAGTTATGCACGCCAATTCGTTCTATCGCCAAAGGCGGTAAAATCGGCTCGGGTAGGCCAAATTTAAAGTGCAGCTCTTGCCATAATGTCATGACACCATGCACCATCCAGTAAGGTATCTTGATATTGTGGATCTTCGCCCCGCAAGCCTCGATAATAGGCTCAGCAAAATCAAACATATTGATCGGGTCGCCGTCGTTAATAAAATAGGCTTGACCAGGAGCGGTACCGCCCTCAAGCAAGTGTTCGGCCGCTAGTATTTGGCCGTGAATGAGGTTGTGAACATAGGTGTTGTCGAGTAGCGCGGAGCCATCACCAACACGAGTCACAGGCACACCATTAATGATTTGTTCAAAAAAGATACGAAAGACGGTTTGGTCACCCGGACCCCAGATGCCAGAAGGGCGAATAGCGCAGGTCAGGACGCCGTTTTGACCATTTTGAGCCAGTACCCACTTCTCAGCAATAACTTTAGTTTCAGTGTATAAGTCATTGAATCTCTTAGTGTATGGTGTCTCTTCACATGCATTCTCTAAGGGCTCACCACCAATAATCACCGAGTTTGATGCGGTATACACAAAGCGTTTGCCACCTGCCTGTTGTAAAGCACGAAGTAAACCCTTGGTGCCTTCCACATTGATCATATAAGAACGGTCACGATAGGCTTTAGTGACATTTTTGCCGCCTTTCAACTCAATAATGGCAGCTGTATGGAATACAGTGTCAACCCCTTTAACCGCCTCGGCAACAATCTCGGCATCACAAATATTGCCCTCAATCACAGTAAGGTTTTCATGCTCAAGATCGGTTGGTACCAAGTCGAAGCTGCGGACATGTAAGCCACGATCGAGCAATGTCTGCACAAAGTTTTTACCCACAAAACCAGAGCCACCGGTTACTAAAACGGTGCCAAGATCGTCGACGGTAAGAGATTTATCAGCGCTTGTCATAAATTTTTCATCGTTAAAATAAGCGTGCGATTATAAACATTCGCTTGGCGCATAACAGCGATTCTGCTGATCCTTAATAGACTGTAATTATGCCGATCATATTAAAGTGATCTAAAGCAGGCGTGCCTGCTGATCACTTACATTAGGATGGTGTGAAATGCAGCTGATTTTCCAGCCAGGTTTTGGTTGCAGCCAGCGTTCATGCGTGAAAAAGCGTAATCTTCCTTTATTATCAACGGCATAGACAGGGGTTAACTCTCTGTCTTGTGCCAGTAAGTCCGTAAATAAAAATTCCTCAGACAATAAAGTGGTTTTAATTTTTGCCTCTTGTTA
>JABSRR010000067.1 GCA_013215025.1 Pseudomonadales bacterium | reverse complement strand
CAGGTATTGACTCGGTTGATATTGAAGTAGAAACCGAAGACACCGACGAATTCATCAATACGGTCAAACTTATTGCCAATACCTGGGGCGGCATCAATCTTGAAGATATCAAGGCGCCAGAATGTTTTGTTATTGAAAAAGCCCTGATTGAGGCCTGCGAAATTCCGATTTTTCATGATGACCAGCACGGCACTGCAATTGTAACAGCCGCCGGCATGCTGAATGCGCTGGAGATCCAAGGCAAAGATATAGCCACTGCCAAAATCGTCTGCTTAGGCGCAGGTGCCGCCGCGATTGCCTGCATGCGCATCCTAGTGAGCTGTGGCGTGCAGCGCGAAAATATTTTTATGCTCGATCGCATGGGTGTCATTCACCAAGGCCGCGATGGCATCAATGAATATAAAGCTGAATTTGCCAATGCTACCGACAAGCGCACGCTTGAGGACGCCTGTACCGATGCTGATGTATTTGTTGGCTTATCCGGTGCGAATCTATTATCGCCTGAAGTGCTGAATAAAATGGCGCCGAAGCCGATAATTTTTGCCTGTTCAAATCCAGATCCAGAAATTTCACCTGCTTTAGCCCATCAAACCCGCAGCGATTTGATTATGGCGACAGGTCGCTCTGATTATCCTAATCAGGTGAACAATGTACTGGGCTTTCCATTTATCTTCCGCGGCGCCTTAGATGTGCGAGCGAAAACCATCAACGAGGCCATGAAAGTTGCCGCCGTTAATGCGATCAAAGATTTAGCCAAACAGCCGGTGCCGCAGAAAGTATTAGATGCCTGCGATGTCGACAGCCTTAGCTTTGGTCCTGATTACATTATTCCCAAGCCTATGGATGAGCGACTGTTAGGTGCAGTATCTGCCGCCGTTGCCCAAGCTGCAATTGACTCAGGTGTGGCAACGCAGCCTTATCCAAGCCATTACCCGCTGCACTCAACAGACGACTGCTAAAAGCAGTGTTTTGATCGAAAAAAGCCTGCATCTGCAGGCTTTTTTGTTTTGAAAAACGCGGCAGGGCTTTTATTATCAATAAGCTAGCATAGACCGCGAGCAGGCTTGAGCAAAGTCTTGTCTTACTGCGCAGCTTAAAACCGATTTGAGGAGCAATCATGATCAACGGTAACGATGTTGCACACATCATTCAACTTGCCGTAGCGCCGGTATTCTTATTAGCCGGGATTGGTGCGTTCTTAAATGTCATGGCGCATCGATTAGCACGCATTGTTGACCGAAGTCGTGAGCTGCATTCACAGCAGCAATTATCTGTACATGAACAGCAAGAAATCGATATTTTAATGCGCCGAGCTACGTTTACCAATGTCTCTATTAGCTTGTGCACCTTTGCCGCCACGCTGAACTGCTTAGTGGTGATTAGCCTATTTGTTCTGCATTTTACTGCTCATGATGCGCCAGCGTTATTGGCCAGTTTGTTTATTGCCACCTTACTGGCATTGGTGGTTGGATTGCTGTTGCTGCAGGCAGAGATATTCTTAGCCACCAAGTGGCTAAGAATGTCGAATAATAGTTAACGGTTTAGACTGTTTATAAAGCGTCGCCGGCTAGCGCAGCAAATCAGCCTAGCGAGGCAGAAAAGCCGCTGGGCTGCTGAGTAATAGTGCGATCAACTCGTTTTGCGAGTGACAGCCACACTTTTTGAAAATCCGTTTCTTCATCGTGTCGCGCACCGTATGCACTGACATATGCATCATATTGCCAATCGAATTGGTATCGTAACCTTCGACCATCAGCTCACAAATTTCACTTTCACGTTCTGACAGATGGAAAATCTCTCGCAGCGCGTTACGCGACAGGCTGGCCGAGCTGTGCGCATGGTGTAAGAAACAAATTGCGCCCTTCACTACCTCGCCATTCTCGGTGTGTTTAATTAATGGCCGCATCACAAAGGTAATGTTTTGCTCATCAACATGCCAGTGCATGACTTTTTCTTGCGCTGTCTTTAAATTTGACTGATTAAGATCAATCACCAGTTTCGATAATTCGTAGAACAGTTCGTTATTTTTTTCGAGATCACGCAGTACAAATTGATTGCCCTGAACCTGAGCCAGGCCAGACTGCTGCATCCACTGCTCTAGCTGTTTATTGTAAAGCGTAATATCAAAACAATGATTTACCATAAATGACGGTATCGGCAGGCTATCAATAATTGCAGGTACCTCAATAGCCGCCTGCTTGGCACGGCTGTACTGTTGATGGATAAACATCGCCTCTTGCATATGCGGCACTAATAAATTTAAGGCATCAATATCAATCGCTTCAAAACCGCCCTGCGCATCACTGCGCTGTAAAAAAAGGCCCATTCCCAAACCATCAGCCAGTGGGATACGCACCGCTGCGGCGTGCTCGACGCCGCGTCTGGCAGTCCAATCTAGCACAATTTGTGGCGCGATCGCCTTCCACTCGGGAATATCAATACTGGTCGAATAAAACTTGGCTGCTGCCGACGTCATTACCTTAGCAACTAAGGGGTCATGTAAGTAAATATGATCGTTAATAATATCGCCGGCTTCATCGTCACTGCCAAAGTGCCACACTGCCTTCATCTCTAATGATTCAAAATCAGCAATTACGGCAATACAGCTGCGAATATCAAAGTTTTTGCACAGCTCGGCAAGAAAAGGCTGCGGGAAATCATGCTCTAAAGCACAGTGATACAGCATCTGAATCGTATGATTCAGTTTTGGATAGGTTTGATGCAGGCTTCTACCATCTTCATGTGCCTGCAGTGCGGCTGACATAGTGACTCCTTGCTTCGTTCGTGACTCACATTGGGCAAATGTAAGACTGACAAAGACTGTTACAACATATTATTTTTTGCTTATCGCATTATTAGTTTACTGCACATTACTTCTATAAACCGCTGCATGGGCCTCAGCTAAGATTGACAGCGCCACAGACTCAGGAGTGTCGCCACCAATGTCTAGGCCTGCCGGTGATTGCAATGACTGACCCAACCAGTTTAGACGAGATTGATCAACTTGCTCATTACAAAGTGATAATACCCATTCTTTTCTAGCTCTAGGGCCGACCATAGCAAGGTAATCGGGCTGATACTCTGAAAGCATCACCAGCCAGTCAACATCCTTTGCTAAATGGTGCGAAGCTAATACTGCCGCATCTGCTGAGCGAATAAAAGCCGCAAACTCGCTATTTTGCAGGGTTTCTTGCAACGATTTTTTATAAAAAGACACCTTTTTAAAAACTTCATGCATACCGTAATGCAATCTATCGTCCCACACAGCGATCTGCCAGCCTAGCGTCAAAGCCATCGATACCAATGGCACCGTGTCATATCCAGCGCCAATCAACAGCAGTCGCTTGGCCGGGTCAATACGAAATAAGGCAAGTTTTTGCTGATCCTGCTGCGTGACAATACAGCGCTGCTGCATGGAAGCAGGTGCTGCCTGCAGTGATACCGTATCTGGATCGGATAGCGATAATCGTAAACACAGGCTCTGCCCAAGCTTTAATTGCTGATCGGCCTGCCACAAGCACTGATACAGCGACTCACTCAGCGGCATCATCAAAATTTGCACCTGGCCTTGGCAGCCTGATTGAAACTGGGCAAAGGCGTCATCTGGGTCTCGGGTATCAAACTCGGCAATATGCGGCTGGTTGCGAAGCGAGGCTTTATGCGCCTCGCGGACGATAGTTTGCTCTAGGCAACCGCCACTAAGCCCACCAAAGGCCTGCCCATCAGCCGCGACTATTTTAATCGCGCCGGTCTGGCGATAACTATTGCCAGACTTGGAAAACAACAAGGCCATCACGCAGCCAGGCTGATAAGTGGCGTAATGCTGCAAGTAGTCGCGGATAACTTGATAACTATGGTTCGACATGACATCTTGGCAAAAATGCGAGAAATCGCAGGTAATTGCTATTGGCTGAATTTATAATATTGTACGTAATTATGCTATTGCTTAACTGGAATACAAGAATTTTATGGCTGACAAAACCGTCATTAAGCTGAATATAAATGGCCAAGCCATGCAGCTGAATATCGACCCAGAAACCCCGCTATTATGGGCACTTCGCGACCACCTCAAGCTGCGCGGCACGAAATTTGGCTGCGGCCTGGCGCAGTGCGGTGCCTGTACGGTGTTATTAGATGGCAACGCTATACGCTCCTGCGTAATGCCGGTACAGTTTGTGCAAAACCAAGCCATTACCACAATCGAGGGTTTGGCCGCCGATCATCCGATTAAACAAGCCTGGATTGCTGAGCAAGTTCCGCAGTGCGGTTACTGTCAGTCAGGCCAGATGATGTCGGCCTGCAGTTTATTGCGCCAAACGCCGGATGCTGACGAGCAACAAATCAAACAGTTTATGGCTGGCAATATTTGCCGTTGCGGCACATACCCAAAAATCATGCGCGCCATTAAGCGCACGCAACAAGCTATACAATCCGATGG
Source organism: Pseudomonadales bacterium (assembly GCA_013215025.1). Lineage (NCBI taxonomy): Bacteria > Pseudomonadati > Pseudomonadota > Gammaproteobacteria > Pseudomonadales > Pseudomonadales bacterium. Next base: position 6,797 of record JABSRR010000067.1, on the reverse strand, counting down.
GGTACAAATATTTGAGCCACTGGCGCAATCGGGGAGTGCACCATGAAGCTAAGTCGACGCAAATTTTTGCTGGGCTCGGCGATTGCCGGCAGCGGCTTAGTGCTAGGCTTTAGCCTTAAACCCGAGCCGACTGTGCCTAATCTTAGGCCAGGCAGTTTTCGACCGAATGCCTGGCTGCAAATTATGCCCAACGGCGAGGTGATTTTTCAATGTGACAAAGTGGAAATGGGTCAAGGCGTTGCTACTGGGCTTGCAACCCTGATCGGTGAAGAATTGGATCTCGATCCAGAAGCTCTNACCGTTGAATTTGCCGGCAACCACCCACAGTTTCGCAACAGTGATTTCGCGCTGCAGCTCACCGGCGGCAGCACCAGTATCAAGGTTGGTTGGTATCCGCTGCGTCATGCAGCCGCCAGCGCCAGACAGATGCTATTAACAGCTGCTAGTCAGCAGCTGCAGCTGCCGCAGCAACAGCTTATTACCGACAATGGCTGGGTGATTGACCCTGCCAGTAAGCAAAAGCTCAGCTACGGTGAGTTGGTCAGTAGTGCCAAAACGCTTAGCCCTCCCAAAGACGTCAGTTTAAAACCTAGCGATCAATATCGCTATATTGGCAAACAAAGACGCCGTGTTGATACCGAAGCAAAGATCCATACGGATGCCGTTTTCGGCGTTGACGTAGACCTGCCTGAGCTAAAAACCGCAGTAGTAATTCGCTGCCCTCATTTTGGTGGCTCACTTGAAGCGTGGGATGAAAGCCTGGTAGCAAGTTTTACCGATCTTGTAGGTATAACGCCAATTCACTCGGGGCTGGCAGTGGTAGCCAATGATTATTGGCAGGCTAGACAGGCGGCCAATGCGATTACGCCAAGCATTCGCTGGAACAAAGGCCCATTGGCTGGCACCAGTAACGCCAGCATTGAAGCCGCGCAGTGGCAGATACTCAATCAACAGCAAGAAAGTGGCTTTCATACTGAGCAAACCGAGCACACCCGCAGCCGCCTTGCTGCCGCTGAGCCCACACAGCGCCTTGTTGATGTTGAGTACCAGGTGGGTTATTTTCATCACAGCCCAATGGAGCCGCAAAATGCCACCGCCTATTATGACGCCTCAAGTGGCAAACTAAGCCTGTGGACACCCAGCCAAAGTCCTGACATTTCAAGAGCAGTGGCCAGTCATTTCGCGGCTATCGATCAAGAGCACATCACGGTGCATACCACATTTCTGGGTGGTGGCTTTGGCCGTCGTGGCTATGTTGATTTTTCTGGCGAAGCCGCGGCCATTGCAAAAGCCTTCCCCAATCAAAATATTCGCACCCAGTGGTCACGTGAAGACGACATGCAACATGACTACTACCGCCCTGCAAGTGTGCATCGGCTGTCGGCAGCCTTGGCTGACGATGGTAAGCTTAGCGCGTGGAAGCATGACTTGGTGTCTAACAGTATATTAAATGGCTTTGGTGTGGATATGTTTTCGGCGCTGCTGCCGAGTTGGCTACCATCAAAAATTGCACGCAGCCTTGGGCGAGGCGTATCAAAAGTAGTTTATGACTACGATGTCTCGATGGCCGAAGGTGCCAACCCTGAATACGATGTGGCTGAACGAGAAATTGGTATTAACTTCTATGATAGCGGCATTCCTACTGGCTTTTGGCGTTCGGTAGCTCATAGTTACAACGGCTTTGTCAAAGAAAGCATGATGGATGAGATGGCACATCTTGCCGGTCAAGACCCGCTGCAGTTTCGCTTACAACAACTGAACGGTTCACCTCGGCTGCAGCAATGCCTTGCCAAGGTGCGGCAACTGGCCAATTGGGATCAAAGCAAAGCCGGCGTATTTCTTGGTGTAGCCTGTCACAGCTCGTTCTTATCACATGTTGCGCAAGTGGTTGAATTAGCTGTGGTTGAGCAAAAAGTAAAAATTCAGCATGTATATTGCGTAGCCGATGTTGGCTTAGTGATCAACCCCGAGATTGTCGAAGAGCAACTGGTTGGCGGCATCATCTATGGCTTAACCGCGGCGCTAAAACCGGCTGTAAGCATTGACGATGGTAAAGTGTTGGGCTCTAATTTTCACGATATGCCCGTATTGCGCATGGATGAGTCACCGGACATCAGCGTAGCGCTGATTGACAGCCTGGAAGACCCTACGGGCGTCGGCGAAATCTCAGTGCCGCCCATTGCCGCCGCCCTCAGCAATGCCTTATTTGCCGCCAGTCAAGTTCGCCAGCGCCGACTGCCGCTGAACTTATCGCTGACATGAACGAAGATTGCCTGGCCCTAGTACTTGCGGCAGGCAGCTCATCACGATTCGGCAGCAGCGATAAGCGGCTAGGCCTGTTTTTACAGCAGCCGCTGATCTATCATTGTCTCTGCCAGCTGCAACAAAGCCAGTTGCCCATCGCTGTCGCCCTAGGCGAAGGCGATACCATAGCTGCGCAGCTGCGCAGTGACTTCCCGGATATCTTAGTCCTCGAATTACCGGCGAATGAGGTCAAGCAAGGCATGGGCAGCACGATCGCTGCCGCCATCGGCATGCTGCAACAACAAGGGGATTTATTGTCCCAACAGCCACTGATGATATGTCTTGCCGATATGCCGTTGATTCAAGCCTCGACCTTTCGCCAAATTGCCGATGCGATTCGCCTCAGCCCTTATGCTGCCGTGGTACCGAAACAATACCAGCAAAACCGCTGGGGCCACCCCATTGCGATTAAAGGCGAGTTTATTCGTCAATTCTCGATGCTGTCAGGTGAGCGAGGCGGCAAGTCTTGCCTTCAGCAGTTGCCGACAAGGCTTGAGTTTTTGACCGTTGATGATGAAGGCATTTACTGCGATATCGATACGCCCGCCGCACTGGCTGCTCTCAACGATAAATTCAGGTAAACTAGCGTTCAACTCAGCGAGGCCCTGTTTTGCAACCCCCTAATTCTGACTCTAGTTCTGATTCTAGCCCTGATACTCATTCCGCGAGCAGCCATGATAATCTCCAAATTTCTAAGGCTGGTGGGGCAGAAATCGCCATAGACGCGCTTGAGCTTGATTCGCGCCTTGTGCGGGCATTAAGCGATTTAGGCTATAGCCACTTTACCCCTATCCAACATCAGTGCATCACACCCGCCCTTGCCGGTCGCGATGTTTTAGCCTGTGCCGAAACTGGCAGTGGTAAAACTGCGGCCTACCTGCTGCCGATGCTGCAGCATATGTTACAGCAATCCGCTCCCCGCAGCGCCACACGTGGCTTAGTGCTCGTACCGACACGCGAACTGGCGCTGCAGATTCAACGGGTTTTTTCAAGCTTAGCCAGCTTCACCTATATCAAAGCCGATGTCGTGATTGGTGGAGAAGCTTTCAAACATCAGGTGGCCAAGCTGCGCAAGAACCCAGAGATTTTAATTGCCACGCCTGGTCGTTTAGTTGAGCACCTGGACAAGGGCAGTGCCGAACTGCAGGACCTGGAATATTTAGTGCTCGACGAAGCCGATCAGATGTTAAAGATGGGCTTCAGCGAAGACCTGACAAGAATTGCCTCACTGGCAAAGCCCGAACGGCAAAACCTATTATTTTCGGCCACATTAAAACAAAAAGGCATGCATAGGATTCAAGCCTGGTTTCAGAATCCATTAGCCATTAATCTTGATCAAGCCCGCACCGTTAATCCCGCGATTCAACAGCAGCTTGTTTTTGCCGACGATGATAAGCACAAACAACAGCTGACCTTGGCACTGCTAACACAGCAGCTGCAGCTGTCTGACAAAGCCAGCAGCTTTATATTTTGTAATACCCGTGCTCAATGTCAGCAGCTCGGAAATTTTCTCAGCTATAAAAAATTCAAGATTGGCATTATTCATTCTGAGATAGCGCAGTCTGAGCGCAAGCAGGTAATGCATCAATTTCGTCAAGGCCATCTTCAGGCGTTAGTGGCCACCGATGTAGCGGCAAGGGGCTTAGACATCGATCATGTTGAGCAGGTGATCAACTATAGCGTAGCGCATAGTGGCGATGACCATACCCATCGTATTGGTCGCACCGGCAGGGCAGGACAATCTGGCCTAGCGGTCAGTCTCATTGCGGCTCAGGAATACAATAAATATTCAAGCATTGAACGCTATCTGGGCTGCAAAGCGAAGCGCATCACACTTGATGGCCTGGCAGCTAATTACCAAGGGCCGAAAAAAACAAAGCGCTCTGGTAAAGCTGTCGGCAGCAAGCAGAAAGCTAAGGCCAAAAGTCCTGCCAAAAGCAAAACGAAAGGTAAAAGCTCAGCAAGCACGCAGCAAAAACGTCAGCAGACTGCACGCAATAGCATGGTCACCAGCGGTGATGGCTTTGGCAGTGTGCGACGGCGAAAGTAGTTGTAAATCTACTTAGGAAAGTAGCTAGCAAAAATTATGGCGAACTAACGGTAACCATTGCTAAAGATTGGGCTAGCCTGCTGCAGTTTTACCTGATTGCGCAACATGATCGGCGCGGGCAAAGGTGTAAAGCCTTTACTGGCAATCACCGCCTGCGTGTCGGCGTCGAGCAAATAATCGACATACTGTTTTACCGCAGGCTTATCTAAGGAAAACGGCGCCAGCTGCAGATAATACACTTCGGCGAGCGGATACTGGGAAGAAAATACGGTGTCAGCTCGCGGCATCACCGGCACACCACCCTCGTCATCAATCGCCAGCAAATGCTCACTGTCAACGTCAGCGAGATCGTTCATATTAACATAGCTCAGTGCATTGACCTGCTTCGCCACTTGCTTCAGCGCCGCCGCTTGATCGCTTAATTCATTTGCCGAGATCGCATCCGCACACAGCAGCTCAGCCAGACTTTTATAAATACGAGCGTCGGTCTTATAGCTGTATGCGAGCACGGGTAAATCTTGCTGATCATCATCTAAATCGGTGATACCAAGCTGCGACCAGCTTTCAATCGTTAGCGTGCTACAGCCTGCTGACTGCGGGTAAAAAATCGCGCGAAGCGCATCTAAGGATAACGACGCTAGCGGATTATCAGGATGCTTGACGATAGCGAGTGCATCTGCCGCTATCGTGAGCTCTAATGGCTGCTGGCCATATTTTTGCTGCAGCAGAGTAATCTCTTTATCAGACCACTGACTACTGGTAATACCAATGTCGGCAAAGCCCGATAACATAGCCGCGAGCACATCACTGGTACGATATATGACTGGGGTAAATGCTGCGTCAGGATAGCGATTTTGAAAGTCCTGTACGACAAACTGATATACTTCTTCAGTTTCAATATTGGGCGCCCATACCGCGACAAAAAGCTTTTCTGATGTCGCTTCTGTGTCGGCTGCGATAGACAGCGAACTGACAGCGACACAGATAACGGCAATCCATAATTTCAAACAGTGACGCATTATTTTCTCGCCTTCGCTTTTAACTTGTCTTCCGTGGTAAAGATATTCCACTTCGGTTTATGCGTGTAATCGGGTGAATGCAATAAGGCCACCACACGATGCTCACGATCTGATAAATAATCGCTGACTAAGGGAATCGTCTCGGTAAAGTAGTGGGTATCAATTTTATTTGGCGCAACCCCATTGGCTAACAATACATTGCTCACTGCGTCTGCGCGACGGTGCGCCAAATCAAGATTATAGGCAATCGAGCCCTCAGGGCTGGTATCACCAATCACGGTGATGGCAAAGTCTGGATTTTGTTTAAGCTTTGACGCTAGTAGCTTTAAGCCTTGCTGGCCATCGGGCGTCACTTGGTCACTGTCGAAGGCGAAGTAAAACTGAATATAATCAATTTTCTCTCGAACATCCCAATCGGTACAGCCTTGATTATCAACCTGCACACGCGCAGGCGTTCGACGACAAATATCTCTCGCATTAATCACGCCATCAGCATCGTCATCACTGATATCATCAAATTGATAATGGTCAACCGCTGTATCCGGAATCTCGGTACATGCAGAAATTAGCAGGGCTGCAAGCAAGGCTACATATAGTTTATTCATCAGCGTCGTCCTGCTTCCATTGCTCAGGATAGTCCACTCGTAAGGCATACATCAGCACACCCATGGCGTTAGCCAGGCGATATTCAGACAAGATACGATCATAACGGGTATTCAGATAATTTTGCCGCGCACGGTAGACTTCAATCTTTGCGTCTAACACATCGAGCAAGGTTCGCCTGCCGATCTCGAATTGCTTGCGGTAGCCGTCATCGGTAGCAATGGCAGCATCGACATTCACCTGCAAGATATCCTCTTGCTGACGGAGCAGCGTGGCGGCATTCCAAGATAGCTTGGCCTGTTCAATCACTTGAATCGTAGCCTGATCTTTTATTGCATGTGCTTCCTGAAAGCGCCAGCCAGAGGCTTTAGACGCATTCGTCGTTCTAAGACCATTAAATAAATTGTAGCGCATGTTCAGTGCGATGCTGGAGCCATTGTCCCGGCCGTCAAAACCGCCAATATTGTCGTTTTCATGCACTTCGGCATCGATGCTAATGGTTGGCCAATATTCAGATTTAGACGCGCGAAACTCCTGCTTCACTGCCTCGATATCAGCATTTGCCGACAGCAACTCTGGATGATTGGTCTGTGATTGCTGAATCACTTCTTCCAAAGTGGACGGCAGCAGTGCTTGATCAATAATCGGTGATACCAGATTTTCGCCATTCATACCTACGGTACTGTAAAACTGCGCCTGTAAATCAAATAACTGGCGACGCGCAATTAACAACGCCGACTGTGATGATGAATAACGTGACACCACCTGCGCCAAATCTGCTTTGCTGCTGAGGCCTTTTTGCACCTTGGCCTTTGTTTCAT
>JABSRR010000066.1 GCA_013215025.1 Pseudomonadales bacterium | reverse complement strand
TCAAGAATCTGTTTAATAGTAAGGTTATGCATGAGGGTAAACTTTACGGGTTAATGAATGAGCAATCTGGATAAATGTAATGCTATAGCTTGTGGTTTCAGTGCCTAGTTGCCAGGGCAGCTCATGGCAATGCTATATGTTATTCAATGACTTTGGGTACCAGAAACAGGCCTTGCTCGCTAGCAGGCGCATTCTGCATCAACAGTTCGCGTTGATTGCTGGCGGTTACCTTATCTTCGCGCAAAGTCTGTGTTGCATCGTGGGGATTAGCTAATGGTTCTACCGCGGCAGTATCAACTTGGCTCATTTTATCAATCAAACCCAAAACCTGATTGATACTACTGGTGACTTCAGGAATATGCGAATCGGTAATTTGGATGCGAGCTAATTTTGCCACTTTTTCTATGTCGTGGGTGCTGACCGACATCGGTGTTCTCCAGTTAATTCTCAGGCTGCGTAAGTTACCACATTTGCCGCTTGCCCTAAATGGCTGATGTTGCTAGAGTGCAAAGTTTTTACAGAATCGATAAAAATTCGCTCCTTTTCTAGATCTCGCCTGTGCTAACAAGCACTTACGCGCCGAGCGATGAAAAGCCAGATTAGCCTGGTTAACTAAGGAATACACTATGTTCAAACGCCTGCTGGGTATGTTTTCCAATGATTTATCCATCGATTTAGGTACGGCAAACACGCTGATATATGTGCGTGAAAAAGGTATTGTCTTAGACGAGCCATCAGTCGTGGCTATTCGCATGCATAATGGACAAAAAATTATTGAGGCCGTTGGCTCAGATGCGAAACGTATGTTGGGTCGTACGCCGGGTAATATTACCGCCATCCGCCCACTCAAAGACGGCGTTATTGCAGACTTTCAAGTGACAGAAAAAATGCTGCAGCATTTTATTGCAAAAGTTCATGAGAACAATATGCTGCCGCCGCGCCCGCGGGTGCTCATTTGCGTGCCTTGTCAGTCAACCCAAGTGGAGCGTCGTGCGATTCGCGAGTCGGCCTACGGTGCTGGTGCACGTGAGGTGCGCTTGATAGAAGAGCCTATGGCTGCTGCGATTGGTGCCGGGCTGCAAGTTGAAGATGCCTCAGGTTCAATGGTGGTAGACATTGGCGGCGGCACCACCGAAATCGCGATCATCTCATTGAATGGCATTGTATACTCTGACTCTGTGCGGGTTGGCGGCGATCGTTTCGACGAGTCGATTGTTTCTTATGTGCGACGCAAATACGGCAGCCTGATTGGTGACGCTACGGCTGAGCGTATTAAAGAGCAGATTGGTAGTGCTTTCCCAAGCTCTGAGAAACTCGAAATTGATGTGCGCGGTCGCAACCTCGCAGAGGGTGTGCCGCGTTCATTTACGCTGAACTCGGATGAAGTTTTAGAAGCCTTGCAAGAACCGCTGGCAGCGATTGTTAGCTCGGTTAAATCTGCGCTCGAGCAGTCACCACCCGAACTAGCCTCTGACATTGCCGAACGTGGTATTGTGTTAACCGGTGGCGGCGCTTTGTTGAAAAACTTAGATAAATTGCTTGCCGAGGAAACGGGCTTGCCGGTGTGGATAGCTGAAGATCCATTAACCTGTGTGGCTCAAGGTGGCGGCAAGGCGATGGCTATTATGGATATGCATAAGCTGGACCTTTTATCGACAGATTAAACGTTCGCCTTGCGCTGAATATTTTGACTAGGTTGCTGCGCTATCAATCAAATTTTTATCAAGTCACCCTCGATCACGATTCGATTAACGCTAGTGCTAGTAATAGCACTAGCGTTTATGTTTTCGGACGGTCGCTTTCAGTGGGCAGAGCGTTTCAAGGCTGAGGTGCTGTCGGGATTGCGGCCAGTGTTTGAAGCCGTAGATTTACCTAGCTTGATAAATCAGTGGACACAAAAGCAGTTCCAATCAAAAGATGAGTTGCAAATAGAGCTAGCACGGCTAGAGTCAGAAAATATTGTGCTGCGTGGTAAGCTACAAAAACTGTCTGCCTTGGCGATTGAAAATGTGCGTTTGCGTGAGCTTTTAAATGCAGATGATCAGCTGGAAGAAAATGTGCTCGTAGCAGAGGTCATTTCTGTATCGCCTGACCCCGCCTCGCAACATGTAATTATCAACAAAGGAAGTAAACACGGTATCTATATAGGTCAGGCAGTGGTTGATGCCTATGGTCTATTTGGGCAGGTGGTAAATATTGGTCAGTCGGTAGCTAAAGTGTTACTGATTTCTGATCAGCGTCAATCAGTGCCAGTGCAGTTAAATCGCAATGGAACACGTTTTATAGCTGAAGGCGTCAATGACTTTCTCTCGCTTAGCCTATCCAATGTGGCACTTACTGCCGATATCAAGGCGGGTGATATATTATCAACCTCAGGTCTTGGTCAGCTTTACCCTGCAGGCTACCCAGTGGGTAAAGTCAGCGAGGTAAGTTTTGTTGAGGGCGACTTTTTTGCCACCATTTCTATTGAACCGTTTGCCCGTTTGAATCAAAGTCGACAGGTGTTGCTGCTGTTTGCCGATAATCAAGAGCTGATAGTCAAACCGATAGGCGAACAACAGCAAAACCTAAAGGACATGCAGCAACAATCTCAACAGACATCTGAGCAAGATCTGGCTGAACTCGATAGTGAATCGAGTGAGTCCAGTGAAACCGTTGAGTCGACTAAGCTTGCCCCCACTCTGAACGATCAAGCAGATTGATTATGCGCGCATATCTAGCGATCGGAATATCTATAGCCATTGCATTTTGCCTGCTCATTTTTCCAATGCCCTTGTGGTTCAATTGGGTGCGGCCGGATTTTCTCATGTTGGTGCTGATCTACTGGTCGATGGCTTCACCAGAGCACTGTGGCATTGTTATTGCCGCTGCCGCCGGCTTGCTATGTGATGTGTTAACCGGCACCTTGCTCGGTCAACATATGTTGGCCTATGCCTTAGTTGTGGCGATAACCTTGGTGCTATATAAACGTCTTCGCTCCTTGGACCTATGGCATCAAGCTTGGTTTGTGTTTGTTTTAGCGGGTTTGGCACAAATGCTGGAGTTTTGGTTGGCGACGTTTTTTGGTCGAGCGACATTAGGGCTATGGTTTTTATTGCCGGTATTAATTGCCAGTTTGATCTGGCCCGGCTTCATGATTTTTATGCGTGCATTTCGTCGCAAGATGGGGGTTGTTAAACATTGGGTTTAAACGTTAATACACCGCATACCTGTCTATTATTGGCCTCGGCCTCACCGCGGCGCGCAGCATTAATGCGCCAGCTTGATTTAAAGTTTGATATCGCCGCTGCTGATATTGATGAGTCAGTGTTACCTGAAGAACAGGTTGCTGATTATGTTATGCGACTAGCCACGGAAAAAGCTCGGGCAGTGATCGCAAGTTATCAAATTCCTTTGCATGTTCAAGAGCTGATCGTGATTGCCTCTGATACCGCTGTCAGCATTGATAATGCGATTTTGGGTAAACCCAGAGATTATCAACATGCACGTGAGATGTGGCTTAAGCTAAGCGGTACAAGTCATCAGGTGCTAAGCTCACTGGCGGTTATGCAGTTAAAAATTGCTGGCTCTGCTTCTGAATCTAACGCTAAACCAGCTAGATATGAGCTGATCAGCTCTAAATCAGCCTTAAGCACTAGTACCGTTGAATTTTGTCCATTAACGGAAGCAAATATGATGCACTATTGGGCAACCGGTGAGCCGCAAGACAAGGCAGGTGCTTATGCGGTTCAGGGTATAGCGGCGCAATGGATTAGGAAAATATCGGGTAGCTACTCGGGTATTATGGGTTTACCCTTGTATGAGCTCAGTTGCTTGCTGACTGAATGTGGAGTAGAGCTAAAATGACCGATGAGATTCTAGTGAATGCCACCCCGATGGAGACGCGCGTTGCCATGGTCGATAACGGCCAGCTGCAAGAGGTGATTATTGAGCGTAGCGAAAACCGCGGCTTAGTTGGCAATATTTATCAAGGTAGGGTAGTCAGAGTACTACCCGGTATGCAGGCTGCGTTTATTGATATTGGCCTCGAAAAAGCCGCTTTTATCCATGCGGCCGATATTGATAAGTCGACAGGTGAAGTGCGGGATATTCAAAAATTAATCAAGCAAGGTGATTGTATTACCGTACAAATCACGAAAGACCCGATCGGTACCAAAGGTGCAAAAGTAACCGCATTTTTGTCGATTTCGGCGCGCTACTTAGTGTACATGCCAGATATAGATCAGCTAGGTATTTCTCAGCGAATAGATGACGAGGCTGAGCGTGAGCGTTTGAAATCCTTGGTGAATAATATTCATGCGCAGCAGTTTGCCGATATGCATGGTAGCTTTATTGTTCGCACTGCAGCAGAGCAGGTGCATGCAGAAGAAATTGTCAATGATATTGCACTGTTACAAAAGCTTTGGCATGCACTGTCGCAGCCCGCGCAGTCAGTACCCGCAATCGTGCATGAGGACTTATCGCTTAGTCTTAGGGTATTACGTGACTATCTGCGCGAGCGGGTAGATAAAATAAAAGTGGACTCGCGTGAGACTATTCAAAAAATGGAAAGCTTTTGCGACAGCTTTATGCCCGACAAAAAAAGCTTGTTAGAGTGGTACCCCGGCGGTCGACCGATTTTTGAGCTGCACAGCGTTGAACAAGAAATAAAAAATGCCTTAGCCAGAAAGGTTATGTTGAAATCGGGTGGTTATATTGTATTTGATCAAACTGAGGCGATGACCACCGTTGATGTAAATACGGGTGGTTTTGTAGGTCATCGCAATCAAGAGGAAACCCTATTTAAAACCAATTTGGAGGCGGCTAAGTCAATTGCCCACCAGCTTAGACTGCGAAATCTGGGTGGTATTATCATCGTTGATTTTATCGATATGCAAGATAACGAGCATAAGTCTCAAGTTCATCGCACCCTAGAAAATGCGCTGGCTGTAGATTTAACCCGCACATCCATTTCAGGTGTGACTGAGTTAGGTTTGGTGCAAATTGTTAGAAAGCGGACGCGAGAATCGTTAGAGCAAACGTTATGCGATCCTTGTCACGTTTGTCACGGCACGGGCTCTGTAAAATCTGCTGAGACAGTATGTTATGAAATCTTTCGAGCTATTATCCGAGAAGCAAGAGCCTACGATCATGATGCTTATTTAGTGCTTGCTGCACAAAGCATTGTCGATAGGCTGATGGAAGAAGAGTCGGCAAATGTTGCTGAGCTAGAAGGTTTTTTGAACAAATCTCTGCAGTTTCAGGTTGAGCCTTTGTATACCCAAGAACAGTTTGAAGTGATCTTACTGTAACAGTATGTCCATCCTTGTGTTAAAGCTGATCGATTTTCTGGCAAAGCTTGTGATTGCAGGTTTTTTTGCCGCGCTGCTAATAATCGCCGCACTGCTCAGCCTATCACGTTATTATTTGCCGATGATCGAAGATCATCATCAGTCGATACTGTCGCGTTTAAACCAGCATTCGGATGTTTTTGCTATTGATGCGGATATAATTCGCGCAAATTTTGACCAGCTTATTCCTAAAATTGAGCTGGATAATGTAGTTATTACAGCTAAACAGCAAGATGAAGTTTTACGTATAAATCGACTAACAGTTTCAGTAGATCTAATTCATAGCTTGGTGTCTAGGCAACTTTATTTTGATAGTTTATCGATTGATAAGATGAGCCTTTTGTTAGTGCAAAATAAAGCTAAGCGTTGGGGTCTAAGAACAGTCGCTAATGAAGCTAAAAACGAATCATTAAAATTAAAAGCCTTAATAAATCGCCTCTGGTCCATTAAAAATCTTCAGATTAACAATTTTAGGTTGTCCTTGAAGCCTGCTAATGGCGATATAAGTATTTTGCCTATGGCGCGATTACAAGTTGCGTCGCAAGGTAAAAATAAACGTATCTCTGCAGCGCTATATGAAAAAAATATTGTTGATGTACCACTTGGTGTTGATTTCGATGATAACGCCCTTATTCGCTTGAATTTACAAACCTTCGCCGCGCCTTTCGATAAAAATTTTAAATTCCAAGGTAATTTACAGTTTGAGCGGTTTGATGTTGTGGATACTGTGCCTTTGCTTAATGATCAATTTGGTCTTGCTTCCGCCATGGTCGGCAGCGATATTTCCATGATATTTGATGAAGGTATATTAGATCTGCAAGGCGATGTAAAACTGAGTCAATTGCAATATCAATTTTCAATCGAGCAAGCTGAAAAAATCAACGTGGAGGCAATCGATAGCCAGTTTGCGCTGACTGCAAATATGGCTGCATTATCACTGAAACTCTCGCTGCATGAAACCAAAGCCATCATTAATCAACAGCCGTTTCAGCTTGAGCAAGCACAATTACAATTAAACCCGCAGCAAATTAACGCCTTTGTAGGCCCTTTGAACGTCGCAAAACTTGCAACACTGCTGGCGACGCTCAACCCTCATTCTGAATCGCCCCCACTGCAAAATACTCTTACCCAGCTAGCTCCTGAAGGCCTAATTGATGCTTTTTATCTTAGTGCACCTAGGCAGCAATTAGCAGATTGGTCCGCAGTCGCTAAGGTATCGAACATACAGCTCAGCGCATTCAAAGGCGTGCCAGCGATGCGAAATATTTCTGGTCGTCTGGCGTTTAATCAACAAGGTGGTTATATCGATCTCGATGCGCAGCAATTTGCTTTACACCTTGAGCAATTATTTACTGAGGGTTTGCGCTTTGAGCATGCCCGCGCTCGCTTAGCATGGTCTTTTTATCGAGGCTTAGGTGATGAATGGCGTTTGAGATTGATCAGCAAGGATATGCAAGTTGCTGGCGAAATGGGTCGTGCGCATGGTGAGATAGACCTCGATCTGCCGTTTGCGCGTTACCAGTCTAGCAGTGTTTTTGAGCCGCCGATGCTGTCCTTGCAAATCGCCGCTGAAGATACGGATATTTCCTATCTTACGCGCGTGTTGCCGGTCAACTTATCGACAGATTTGCGCAGCTGGTTATTAGGCCGAATAAAGTCGGCTAGCATTAATCGTGCTGATTATGTCTACCACGGCGCAACCGTTAAGCAGGCACCGTATGCAAGAGATAATTTGCTGTATTTATCGCTTGCAGATACGGATATCTATTTTCTTGACGACTGGCCTGAGGTGACGAACATAGCGGGTCAGCTATGGCTGGATAATAAGGTTATTAGCGCGGATATTACTGAGGCGCAATTTAGTGGTGCCTCGATTGATGGCGCGCAGCTTTTTATTAGTCCAGCTGCAAATAAAGAACTGCTGAGTGAGTTAAAACTGAGCGCTAATAGTCAAGCTTCAGCTGAGCAGCTTCAGCAATTATTAGCCATTGAGCCAATAGTGGCAGCGACGGAGGGTGCGCTCTCAGGCTGGCAGGCTTCGTCATCGCAATCAGTGCCGATTGAACTTGATTTACAAGTACCACTGCTTGCGCAACAAGGCAGTGAGCGAAGCCACAAAACAGAGATAAATCTCGCTGCGGAGCTTAAACAATTGCAGTTAAATCACTCTGCCTATGGGCTGCGCTTTACCGATGTTAACAGTAACTTACGCTATTCATTGCAGCAAGGTTTATCGGCTGAGGCATTATCGTTTAACTTTTTAAATCGACCATTTCTTGGCAGCATTCAGTCGTTTTTGCGTAATCAACAGGTGTTTAATACACGTGTCAATTTCAGTGGTGATCTTAATACGGATCAGTTTGCTAACGACTTTTCTATGCATTATCTGTCGGCATTGTTTGATCAAGATATAGCTAGCAAGGGATATTTGTATTTTGGCGAAAATGGTGCGGGTATTAAGGCAAATTCTTCACTGCAAGGTGTAAGTCTCAGATTGCCTAAACCTTTCGCTAAAGAGCTGCAAGATAAAGCTGATGCTGCACTGCATTGGCAGTTTAATAACAATGCGGTGCCATTGCGTATCGATTACAATCAGCAGCTAATCTTCGAGTTACATCGAACCTCGGACGAATTTGATGGGGCAAGGCTACTATTTACAGAACAAAAGGCGAATGCTGACGATAATAGACCGCCAGCGCCATTTGTAAAAAATAAATTTTTAGTTACTGGTCACATTGCATCGCTTAATATCTTAGATTGGCTCGACTACATAGCTAGTCTAAATAATGGCAACGCATTTGACGCTGACGCTGCAGACAAAGCTATTGTTAGCAAGGAGCTACCGGCTTGGGGGCTTGCTATTGATGATTTGCACATAGGTGAAATGCGGGCGAATCAATATACCTTGACTGATTCGCGCATAGATATTTTTGATCGCCTGAATTACTGGGATATATCGCTGCAGCAAGAGGATATAGCGGCACAGCTACTGTGGTTTAATGATCCTGCCATAGCTGCTGAGCTGCATGTTCGAGAACTGGATTTAGCCTTATTCAGTCAGGCTAAGCACTCAATCTCTGCGAGGGATTCAGGTGCAGAGAGTATGGCAGGCAAAAGTGTTGATGAGACAAGCTCAAGCGATCAAGTCGACGATTCAATACGCACAGCGACGTCCTCGCTGATGGGTGAAAATATTGATTTCCAGCAGTTTGCAGCATGGCGCGATATGCGAGTGCAAATTGATCAGCTTAGCTTGGCTGAAGAAGATTATGGCGAGTGGGAATTTAATGTAAATTTCTCTGCGCATCAAATTATGCTCAATAACATTAGAGCTCAAGTGCGTTATACTCAGATTGTTGACGATGAGTCGGGAGCGTCTAATCTAATTTGGCGACATCAAAAAACTGATGATCAATGGTCACATCTAACCGCGTTTAAAGGGCGTTTTATTGGCGGCAATATTGCTGATGTGCTGCAAGCTTGGGGATATTCACAAAATATTTCCAGTGAAGATTTTAGTTTTGATCTAGACATTGCATGGCCAGATTCACCTTTTGCCTATGATTTTAACCAGCTGCGTGGCGGGCTAAAATTAAAACTTAATCGTGGCGATTTTATTGATTTAGACGGGTCATCAACCAGCGCTTTGAAAGTCGTTAGCGCTTTTAGTTTAAGCAATATCTTACGCCGCATACAGCTTGATTTTTCCGACTTGACGTCTTCCGGCCTTAGTTATGATAAGGTGCGCGCTAATCTTCAGCTTGATCAAGGTATCGTGAAATTTGAAAAATCGCCAATAGAAATTAAAGGTGCATCAAGCATCATAAAATTACTCGGCATGGCTGATACGCAGCAAGAAAAGATTGATGCGGAGCTTTCGGTTACGTTACCGCTAGCCAGCAATTTACCCTGGGTTGCAGCACTTGCTGCTGGCCTTCCGACTGCAATTGGGGTGTATATAATTTCTAAGTTTATGCAATCTCAGGTGGATAAATTATCCTCAGCTGTGTACCGNGTNGACGGTGATTTCGCTGAGCCTGAGGTGAAGTTTTTGCGCTTATTTGATGTGACGAATTGATCGCTGTATTCGCTGCAGACTAGTCAAACTTATCTATCGCTAACTGTTTAAGAAACTGAAATAACTTTTTATAATGTTTGAGATTTTTTGCTGCATTATCTGAAAGTTTTGTATTTAGTTCATACTCTTTTTGAGCCGCGCGAACTATCTGCATAAAGGCTTGTCGATCGATATTGGGATGCTCAGCAATAATCGAATTGACGCAGTCTTTATCACCGCTAATGAGCTGCTCGCGAAGCTGCTCAAGACGATGAAATTCGCGATTCAGTTTTTTGCGACCGAGCTCATAATCGTCAAGAGCAAGTTGTAACAACTCAACCTCATGCTCAGAAAGTTCACGCATAACCCTGCCAATATATTGCAGCTGCCGTTTTTGCGCATTCCAGTTTTTTATTCTTGCCAGCGTTTTAATCGCCTCGTCAAGGCTGTCCGGCACCGGCATGCTTTGATAAACCGCGCCGGGTAAATCGGCAATGGCTTTGCCTAATGCTTGTAGATCAAGCATCTCTTGTTTAATTTGTGTCTTAGATTTAATCTCATCGCCCTGTGATTCATGAGACTGTGGAGAAGATTTTTTTGCCATATTGATTGAGCTCCAGCGACGCTGAGTGTTGCAAACCGTGTTTATCGTGTTGGCTTCACTTAAATTATTACTATATCGGTAAGAAATGCGCTTCTGTATGCCGCTACATTAACCGTAAAAATAGCTGGCCAAGCCAAGGAAAATTGCAAACCCAAAAATGTCGGTGACGGTGGTGAGTAATACACCGCCCGCAAGAGCAGGATCAATATTCAGTCGCTCTAGGCTAATCGGTAATAAGGTGCCAACAAAGGCAGCAACAAATAAATTTAAAATCATTGCGGTGGCTAAAACAATCGCTAAAGTAAAATCGTTATAGATAAGACTGGCTAAAGTACCGACGACTAAGGCCCAAACAATGCCGTTAATAAACGATATAATGACTTCACGCTGAAGCAGCCAGCTGGCATTATTTTTACCGATTAAGCCTAAGGCCATACCGCGAATAACAACGGTAAGGGTTTGGCTGCCAGCGATGCCACCCATACTGGCAACAATAGGCATTAACACAGCTAATGCAACCACCTTATCAATCGTGCCCTCAAACATTTTAATAGAAGCTGAGGCCAGCAGAGCGGTAATCAAATTAATGCCCAACCAAACCATTCTGCGTGGTACGGTATCTTTAATGCTGGAAAACGTTTCTTCTTCATCGGAAATACCAGCCAGTGAATTGATGCTGTGTTCAAAGTCATCACGGATAACATCTACGACATCATCGATGGTGATTCTACCTAGCAGCTTACCAGCCTTGTCGACTACCGGCGCTGAAACCCAGTCATTGCGTTCGAATAATTGCGCAACCTGTGTATCTTCAATATCGGCGGTTAAGGTATAAATATCGGTTTTCATGACCTCGCGCACGGTGCTGTTTGGATCGCTGATTAATAATTTAGCAATCGGCAATACGCCAATCAGCGTGTCTTGGCGTCCTACGACATAAATAGCATCAGAATTAGAGGGAAGTTGATCATGACGTCGAAGATAGCGCAGTACAACATCGAGGGTAATCGGTGCGCGCACAGTAATCATTTCAGTACTCATCAGGCCACCCGCGGTATTGTCTTGATATTGAATAACGCGTTCGACGCGGTGGCGATCTTGGCTGTCCATCGAGGCCAATACTTCGTGAATAACGGTGCGTGGCAATTGTTGCAATATATCGGCAATATCGTCAGATTCTAATCCCTCAGTAAGCTCGATAAGCTCATCAACGTCCATATCTTTCAAGAAAGAGCTCTGTAGCTCCTCTGGCAGGCTGGCGAGGATATCGCCTTCACTATCACGATCTATTAAAGCCCACAACGCCTGTCGCATGCGAGGCGGTGATGATTCCAGAAGGTGTGCAGTTTCTGCTGCAGGCAGTGCGTTCAACATTCTGGCAACGGGCGCTAGAGAGCCATCATCAATGGCGCTAGAGAGTAATTCTAGTTGCTGCTGAGTCTGAGTTGCACTGGAAGGCATGCGAATAATCTGTCATTAAATTAATAGAGTATTATTAATTAAATGGTAGCTTATCTCAATGTAAAATGCTTAATGCTCAAGTAATTAGTGACTTTCTTCAAAGTAATTATTGATTAAAGAATGGATCGCCTGTTCAGCGTTTAAGGCATCAGTGCCCTGGCAATGCAAGGTCAAAGTACTGCCTCGGCTAGCAGCAAGCATCATTAGTTGCAATATGTTTTTTGCATCAGCTTGAGTTGTATCGTTAGTTAAGCTGATGTTGCTTTCAAAAGAGCTCGCAAGCTCTGATAGTTTAATAGAGGCTCTGGCATGCAGGCCTTTTTGATTGATAATTTTTACCGTACTGGTTGAATCATGCATGCGTGAGTTTATCTATTTCTCGGTGAAAAATTTGACAGCTTGGGTAATCAGAGGCAAACATTTGTTGAAGCTTGCTACTGATATAAACTGAGCGATGTTGTCCGCCGGTGCAGCCGATAGCAACCGTCGCGTAGCTTCTGTTGCTATCGATAAATGCAGGCAGCCAGGTAGTTAGATAGCTGGCAATGTCATTAAGCATGGCATTGACATCTTCTTGTGCCGATAAGAAAGCACGTACCGGTTGATCTAGACCTGTCATCTCTCGCAGTAAGGGTTCCCAGTGCGGGTTGGGCAGGCAGCGAACATCAAAAACCATGTCTGCATCTACCGGTATACCATGTTTGAAACCAAATGAGGTGAATAACAGTGACATGCTTTTATCTGTGCTTGCAGCCTGTAAGCGTTTTTTAATTAGGCTGCGTAAATCATGCACATTCATCTGATTGGTATTGATATGCAGGTCAGCAATTTGAATAATTGGGTCGAGAATATTACGCTCTTTCTGAATTGCACTTTTTAAGCTGGTGTCAGCGTCAGACAGGGGGTGCTTGCGACGGGTTTCACTGAAACGTTGAATGAGCACATCTTCGGTGGCGTCGAGAAACAGGATTTCGATATTCAGTGATTCGGGCAATGCTGATAAAGTTTCACTAATACTGGCAATATTCTCAGGCGTATTTCTGGCATCAATACAAGTTGCTAATTGGCTGTCAGGTTCGGCGATGTATTGTTCAATAAGTGCCGGCAGTAATCTGGCAGGAAGGTTGTCAATGCAATAAAAACCAATATCTTCTAGAACTTTTAATGCGGTACTTTTGCCGGAGCCTGAGCTGCCGCTTATAATTACTAATTTCATTGGCTATAATCACTAACGTTATCGATACGCCTTATTTTAGATGAATGCCAGTGCTTGTTCGAAAAGTTCGCTGTTCGATGAGGCTTTACGTAATTTATTGCGATATTCTGCATTTTCAAGCAGCTTTGCAAGATTGGCTAGTGTGGCTAGATGTTGCTCGTTAGCATCGGCAGGTACCACTACAACAAAAATAATATCAACCGGATTGCCGTCTACAGCATCAAAGTCAATAGCTTGTTCTAAAGTGAGCAAGGCTGTGCGTGCCTGTTGGATAAATTCACATCTACAATGTGGTATTGCGATGCCGTTGCCTAAGCCAGTGCTGCCTAGCTTTTCTCTGGCTATGAGCTGCTCAAAGACGAGCTCGCCATCGATATGGTCAGCATCTTGACTGATCAATTCGGCAGCGTATTGTAGGGCCCTTTTTTTACTATTTGCTTTAACATGATTAAGCACATATTCGGGCTGTAAGGAAATCGGTTGCTCTTGTTTTAAGGATTGACTAACCATACAAAAGACACATCAACTATTTACAGCTTATTCTACTCTTATCGATTATCGGCTCAAGCGGAATATGCAATTTATCCAGATAAGATTAAGCTGTTTTATAAAAAGTAGGCTGATTTTTTTGGCTGCGATGAATAGCTGATTTGCTTAGAACATGCTCAATCAAGCTATGTTTTGATTGAAGCAGTGAAAAGGCTAAAAAATAAAAAGCCCAGTCGATTGACTGGGCTTTTGCTTAACTCTCTATTATGCAGTGGCTATTTGGGCTCTTGCACTGTTGTCATGTCGCCGTGAGACAATTTTTTCTTTATGTTTCAGAATTTGTCGATCGAGTTTTTCCACCAGCGAATCAATCGAGCCATACATATCGGCTGACTCAGCCTGTGCAACGATGTCGTTACCGGCTATGTGAACGCGCGCATCGGCTTTTTGCCGCTGTTTTTCAACGCAAAGCGTGACATTGGCGTTGGTGATATGGTCAAAATGGCGCTCTAGTTTGTCCATTTTTGTCAGCACATGGGATCTTAATGCGTCAGTTACTTCAATATGGTGACCACTGATTTTTATTTGCATAAGCGACTCCTCTTGTCGTATTGGTAGGGCAAGTGATGCAGTCTTGTGTTCACAAAACGCGTTGTTCACTTGCAAATCTTGCGATTTTAATCGTGTTGTAAACAACAATAACCTGAAGCTGAAGGATGCTATTAAGTGCAGGCTGATGAGGCGGTTACGGGCAGCACAGCCAGCAAAATTGAAAGTAGATGTTCAATTTCGTGCTTAACGTTTACATCAAACAGAACTATTTTATACACCCTTTTTTGCAGCTTGGGTAGTTAAATTGTTCAAAAAATAATCGCTTTAAGACGAATTAGGACAGACGCTTACGTTCGTTGGATGGAGGGATATGCATGGATTCGCGGTACTTAGCCACTGTACGCCTGGCGACTTTAATACCCTGTTCTGATAATAATTGGGCAATTTTGTTGTCTGACAAGGGCTTACGACTTTCTTCTTGCTGTACTAATTTTTTAATCATCGCACGAATTGCGGTGGACGAGCATTCGCCGCCCGATTCAGTGCCAACATGACTGGAGAAAAAGTACTTAAGCTCGTAAATGCCTCTCGGGGTTAGCATATATTTTCTGGTGGTAACCCTAGAAATCGTTGATTCATGCATATCAACTTCTTGCGCAATATCAGCTAAGATCAGCGGTTTCATTGCTTCTTCGCCATGTTCAAGAAAGCCCCGCTGATGCTCAACAATCTTGCTGGCTACTTTCAGCAGCGTTTCGTTGCGGCTTTGCAGACTTTTTATAAACCAGCGTGCTTCCTGCAGATTATCACGTAAAAAGTTATTGTCTTCAGATTGGTCAGCACGTTTGATCAGCGCGGCATATTGATCATTAATTTTAAGTTTCGGCGCGCAATCCCCGTTCAGCTCGACTGTCCAAGCATTTTCAGCGCGTTTCACATATACATCCGGCATAATGTATTCGGTGTCGCCGGCGTCAATGCTGTCTCCGGGCTGAGGCGTTAAGCTTTGAATCAATTCTACGGTTTCGCGCAGCCTGCCATCTTTAAAACGGGTTCGGCGTTTTAGTTGCGCATAATCGTGGCTGGCTAGCAGTTGTAAATAACGCGAAACAATCAGCTTGGCATCGTTTACAAAAGGGGTGTTATTGGGCAGCTGGTTAAGTTGAATCAGCAGGCATTCCTGTAAACCCGTACTGGCAGAGCCAACGGGTTCAAAATGTTGAATAAGTTTTCGAACGGCTTCAAATTCTTCAAAGTCAATATCAGCATCCGTCTGAATATTGTTAAAGATATCTTCCGGAGTTAAGGATAAGAAGCCTGATGGCGCTACGGCATCGATGATAGCTTCGGCCATTAGGCGGTCACTGTCTACTAAGCGAGTAACATTGAGCTGCCAATACAATTTATCTTGCAAGGTTTCAGCACTAGTATTGCGCTCATCCCAGTTCATTTCATCATTGACCGGGGTGGCCAGCGAGCTGCCCTGAAATTCTGCCTGATAAATATCGTCCCACTGGCTGTCAACTGGCAAGTCTTCTGGCAGTGACGCAGTCTCTGAAGCGTTAATATCAAGTTCGGGAGCAGCAGTATCTGTAGTATCTATTGCAGTGTCTATTGCAGTGTCTATTGCAGTTCTATTGCAGTATCCATGCCGGCAGCAGTGTTGTCATCAGCTCCTGCGAGGTTTTCAGCGTTATCGCGCTCTTGCACAGCATTTTCATTCAGATTTGTATGTTCTGCAGTATCCGATGGTGAAGCATCCTCGAATTCATCCACTTCTAGCATTGGATTTGAGTCTAGCGCTTCTTGAATTTCTTGTTGTAAGTCGAGGGTAGATAACTGCAGTAGTTTGATCGCCTGCTGCAGTTGAGGCGTCATGGTTAGGGAGGTCCCTAATTTTAACTGCAATGACTGTTTCATACTACATCCAAGGGGCTAGGCGCATAGAAGACGCTAAACTAAGGAAAATAAAAATTTGGAATGACTATTGCTTAAGTTTTACATGAGATTGCAATATAGCAATGATTACGTCATTTGTGTAGCGCAAGATCATGCTTATCTGCGCGTTTGTCGGCTTATGGTCAATCTTTACCGTAGGGAGAATTTTGATTCTAAAGTAAATTTTACGGCTACTGCATTGTTCATTATGTCTTAATAAACAGCGGTAAACTAATCACAATCCACTAAAGCGTGAACTGCTCGCCTAGATAAATATCTTTAACACGTTGATTATTCAGCACCGCTTCTGCATCGCCCTCAGCGATAATAATCCCGTTGCCAACAATATAAGCCTGTTCACATATATCGAGCGTTTCGCGTACATTATGGTCAGTGATTAATACGCCAATATTGCGTGCTTGCAGCTGGCGAATAATCTTTTTGATGTCGCCAATGGAGATGGGGTCAACGCCGGCAAAAGGCTCATCCAGTAAAATAAATACTGGGTCACAGGCCAGTGCGCGCGCGATTTCAACCCGTCTTCGCTCGCCGCCAGATAGGGCCATACCTAAGCTGTTGCGGATATGGCCAATGTGAAATTCCTCGAGTAGCTCTTCCATGATCGCTAATCGCTGCGCTTTCTTCAGTCCTTTGCGCGTTTCAAGGATGGATAAAATATTATCCTCTACCGTCATTTTGCGAAAAATAGAGGCTTCTTGCGGTAAATAGCCAATACCCTGTCTAGCTCGACGGTGAATCGGCAGATGAGTC
>JABSRR010000065.1:10467-11007 GCA_013215025.1 Pseudomonadales bacterium | reverse complement strand
GGTTTTGGCTTGAACGTAGGTTTAACTGGCGTTTTGTCGCTGGCGGCTGATGCCGAGATCAGGCTGGCCTGAATGGCCTTAGGCTGCAACAGCGAGTTTGACGCTGCCGCCTTAAAATCCATGCTCAGCCAAAATAATAAGCTAGCGTGAATTAGCAGTGCAGCAAACACTGCTACACCATAGCTAGATATCAAGTTGGGCTCGGAATTATTCATGGCGTCAGACTGAGCTAAAGTTGATTAGAGTGGCTCAGTCACTAAGCCAACCTGGCTAATGCCGGCGGCTTGTAAATCAGACATTAAGCTGACGACTTTGCCATAGGCGATCGCGCTATCGCCCCATAGATAAATGGGGGTATTCGGTTTGCTCTGTAAAACTTTTTGGATCGCCGTAGTTATGCTGGCAAGGTCTTTGGCTTGTTCTTTGTCGCCAAGATTCAGAAACAGCTCGCCTTGTTGATTCAAGGAGATAATTAACGGTTCTTGTTTGCTATCTAGGCTTTGGCTATCAGCTTTTGGTAGGTCAACTTTAACCCCCTGG
>JABSRR010000065.1:0-10457 GCA_013215025.1 Pseudomonadales bacterium | reverse complement strand
CATTGGGGCGGTGACCATGAAGATAACTAACAGTACCAACATGACATCTATATAAGGCACGACGTTAATATCTGAAGCAAAGCGATGTTTTGATGATTGAGCCATAAGATTAACCTTGCTTGGGCTTAGAGTGCGCTTGGCGATGCAAAATAGCAGAAAATTCTTCGGAGAAAGTCTGGTATTTTTTCAACAGTGCATCGGATTTTGCTGCATAGCGGTTATATGCCATAACTGCAGGGATCGCGGCAAACAAGCCAATAGCGGTAGCGATTAATGCCTCTGAAATGCCGGGGGCGACGGTTGCAATCGTTGCCTGCTGTAAATTCGCTAAGGAACGAAAGGCGTTCATAATACCCCATACCGTGCCAAATAGGCCGATGTAAGGCGAGGTTGAGCCAACCGTAGCTAAAAATGGCAGGTGGCGATCGAGTTTTTCTTCTGCACGCGACATTGCGACGCGCATTGCCCGTTCTGTGCCTTGCATGATCGCATCACCGTCGGCACCGGCTTGTTGCCGCAGGCGTGTATATTCTTTAAAACCGGCGCGGAATATACTTTCACTGCCACTCATCGCCTGTGAATGGGAAGCTTGGCGATACAGTGCTGACAGCTCAACACCTGACCAGAACTTGTCTTCAAATTTATTGTTGTCGCGTTGCGCTTTTTTAAAAAAAATCAGCCGCTGAATAATCATTACCCATGATATAAAAGAGGCCAATAACAATGTCAGCATAACTAACTGTACGACAATGCCTGCCTCAGATACCAGCGTCCAAAATGATAATGATTCGTTCATACTGCTCCCCTAAGAGTGTTTGGCTTGTTGTAATGCCTGATAAATTGGCTCAGGTATGGCGCAAGGCTTTTGTTGTATTTTATCAATGCAGGCGATTTTTACACTGGCCTCAGATAATAAGGTTTGTTCACGCCAGATATGCTGACGAAAGACGATTGAGCTTTTTTTTAAATGCATTATATGGGCTTCAACCGTCAGCCAATCGTCTAACAGGGCCGGTTTCTTATAATCGATATGCAAAGAGTGCACCACGAAAATACAGGCAGCATCAAAAATTGACTGTTTATCAAAGCCGAGCTGACGTAGACATTCAGTGCGCGCACGTTCCATAAAATTCAGATAATTCGCGTGATAGACAATGCCGCCAGCATCGGTGTCTTCGATGTAGGCGCGTGTATGCCAGCAAAAACGGTGGGTCAGTGATTCAGTCATTGTGGTCGACATTATTCATTTTGATTCAGACTTTGCGAGTCTTGCTCTAGGTTTGGCTCAAGGCTTTGTTCAAGGTCTAATGAAGACTGGGCGGCACGGCTATCGCGAAAAGATAAACCGAAGTGTTGATAGCCGCGCGCGGTTACGACGCGTCCGCGAGGTGTGCGCATGATAAAGCCCTGTTGAATCAGATAGGGCTCAAGCACATCTTCGATAGTGCCGCGTTCTTCGCTGATAGCCGCCGCCAGCGAATCTACACCAACCGGACCGCCGCCGAATTTCTCAATCATGCTTAAGAGCAGGCGCCTATCCATGGCGTCAAAGCCATATTCATCGACGTTTAGCATATTCAGGGCCGCATCTGCCATGGCGAGATTCACCCAACCTTCATTTTTAACGTCGGCATAATCTCGCACCCGTCGCAGCAGGCGATTAGCAATTCGCGGGGTGCCGCGCGCGCGTTTGGCAATTTCATGACAGGCATCGTGATCGATGTGAATCTGCAAAATGCTGGCGGCACGTTGCACAATATGGGCTAAGTCGTCGACCGCGTAATATTCAAGCCGCTGCACAATGCCAAAACGGTCGCGCAGTGGGGAGGTTAGCAGGCCTGCTCGCGTAGTAGCGCCCACCAGGGTGAATGGCGGTAGCTCAATTTTAATCGAGCGTGCTGCTGGGCCCTCGCCAATCATAATATCGAGTTGAAAGTCTTCCATGGCGGGGTATAACACTTCTTCGATATGTGGGCTCAGACGATGGATTTCGTCAATGAATAGTACATCGCCCGCCTCCAGATTGGTTAGCATAGCGGCTAGGTCGCCGGCTTTTTCTAGCACCGGGCCTGAGGTGGTCTTTAGCTCACTCTGCATCTCATTGGCAATGATATTGGCTAAGGTGGTTTTACCCAGCCCAGGTGGGCCAAAGATAAGGGTATGGTCGAGAGACTCCTGCCTTTTTTGTGCCGCGGCAATAAAGATTTCCATTTGCTCGCGCACCACTGGCTGACCTCGATAGTCAGACAGTGAGTTGGGTCGAACAGCACGGTCTTGTTGATCTTCTTGCTTGCCAGCTTGAGAAATTAATCGGTCGTCTTCAATCATAGTGGGTGATACAGCCTTTTTTGCAGTGTACCTTGCTTAGCAGAGAAAAGCTTGTGCTCAATGCTCAAGCTTGGCTGTTTATGCGTTTAGGGTTTTTAATGCAGCGCGAATAAGGCCCTCACTGTTTTCGGCACCGCTTGCGTTGTCGGCCTTAGCGATCATTTTGCTGGCCTCAGTCGGTTTGTAGCCAAGCGCAATCAAGGCTGACTCGGCTTCCGTGACGATCTGCTGATAATTATTTATCGGCGTGCTAGATGATTCTGGCAGCGGCTCTAAGGCAGGGCTGTCAGCTAGCCAGTCTTTGACGCGATCACGCATTTCAATCAGTAAGCGCTCGGCAGTTTTTTTCCCAATGCCGGGCACTTTTGTCAATGCGCTGACATCTTGTGCATGCACACACTGAATAAATCGCTGAGGCTCAAGCGTTGATAAAATAGTCAGTGCTAATTTAGGGCCAACGCCATTTACCTTAATAATGGTGCGAAATAGTCTGCGCTCGTCTTCACTGATAAAGCCAAATAATAACTGAGCGTCTTCGCGCACTACAAAATGCGTATACAGGGCTATCTCGCCCTGATCAGGCAGTTGGTAAAAGGTGCTCATCGGTGCTTGTATCTCATAGCCAACGCCGGCTACGTTGATCAGTAAATCTGGCGCTTGCTTGGCGAGAATCTCGCCTTTAATCCATCCAATCATATTACCCTTGCTTTATCGAACTCGCCCTTGCCGATAGTGGCTGGGGCGTTTGCCACTGCGATTGCCGGCCATTTTTAATAAATTATGTTGTGTATGCTGATGACAAATTGCGCAAGCCAGCGCATCGGCGGCATCTTCGGCAGGCGCTTTACTGAGCTTAAGCAGAGTTTTGACCATATGCTGTATTTGCTGTTTGTCGGCACTGCCT
Organism: Pseudomonadales bacterium; assembly: GCA_013215025.1. Lineage (NCBI taxonomy): Bacteria > Pseudomonadati > Pseudomonadota > Gammaproteobacteria > Pseudomonadales > Pseudomonadales bacterium. The sequence continues at coordinate 7,225 of JABSRR010000065.1, read as the reverse complement.
GTGCCCACGGCCGCTTGTTTGATTTGCCTTGCGGAATATTCATGCACGCTAAAACCCAGCACTGCGGCGGCGGTAATGGCTGCGCCGCGCGCCTGCCCAAGCTTGAGGGCAGAGTTGGCACTCTTGCCCACAAACACCTGCTCAATCGCAATGCTCTCTACCGCATGCTGGTGAATAATGGCCTGCAGTGACTCAAAGATAACTCGTAAGCGTTCAGAAAATTCATAGTCAGCCACGCGTATCACGCCAGAGGCAATATACTCGCTGCGATTGGCATGTGCGCGCACCACACCAAAGCCGGTATTGCGAGAACCTGGATCGATGCCTAGGATGATTGTCATACGCGTTCCTTGAATAACTACTGTATTTAAACACAGTNGTTATGGTTTGTCTTGTATTGCCGCCTTGCGCTTAAAAATAAAAAATGAACTTACAGCGCCACAAAATGTCGTATGCTGAATCAATAACAAAATAAAGGACTTCTGATGCAATCGTTGACGCGTGTTTATCACCAATTTTTTTCTCAGGCTGAAGATAAAGCTTCGGGCATAGCTGCACTTGCGCTGCGGCTTTATCTTGCGCCGGTATTTATGCAGGCAGGCTATAATAAGCTGAGTAACTTTGATAGCACGGCCGCCTGGTTTGGCAATTCAGATTGGGGTTTAGGTTTACCGATGCCTGAATTAATGACCGCCTTGGCGGGCGGCACCGAACTCATTGGGGGCGCATTATTGATTCCGGGTATTGCAGTGCGCTTGCTGGCTATCCCGTTGATGATCACGATGCTGGTAGCGATTTTTGCGGTGCACTGGCAATATGGCTGGTTAGCGATCGCGGATGCGAGTAGCTGGTTGGCCAATGAGCGTGTGCTCGATTCAGTGGCGCAACGCAGTAAAGCGATTGAGATTTTAAAAACGCATGGTAATTATGCCTGGCTGACAAAAAATGGCTCAATCACTATTCTCAATAACGGGATTGAGTTTGCGGTTACCTATTTAATCATGTTACTGAGCCTGTTTTTTAGCGGTGCAGGGCGATACACCTCGGTCGATTTTTATCTCAAGCGGCTGTGGCAAAAAGCCGATTAAACTTGAAGCTTGTTTGGTGGCTGGGTAAGCTTGCAGGCTGTTTATGACTTTGCCTCAGGTGTACTATTTTTCCGTCCACTATTTCTCAACTGTTTAATCGCTGGCCGCTGTGGCTGGCGCTATTGCTATTTTTAGCACTCAGCCACTATTTCTTTTTTCAAATTGGCGATGATAGCTATATTTACTTCCGCTATGTTGAGCAGGGTATGCGCGGTGCTTGGGGGCAGTGGACTAATCAGTTGTCGCCGGTAGAAGGCTTCTCCTCGCCGCTCTGGCTGGCCTTGCTTTATCTTATTGCGGCTTCTGGCCTGCCACTCATCGTATCGGTCAAGCTACTAGGACTTGGCTGCGCGGCTTTGACGCTGCTGATATTGTGGCTAACGGTGATGCGCCTATGCCGCTCTGTGCGCCTTGCAGATTTAGCGCTATTGGGCATGAGCCTTTCAGCAGGTTTTTATTTTTGGGCGAGTTCAGGCCTTGAAACACCGCTTTACGGCCTGTTATGGATAAGTCTGTGTTTTCTTGTGCTGACTCGACCGCAACATTATCTTACGTTTGCTTTGCTCGCGCTGTTAATGCTTGCTCGACCTGAAGGTGTTTTTTTAATGCCGCTGCTGCTGGTATTGCTAATAGTGGTGGCGCGCTATCGCCATATTCCAATCAATCGTTTAGCGATCTTTTTGTTGTTGGGCTTTGCTATTGTGGGCTTGAGTTTGCGCTGGCATTACTACGGCTTATTATTGCCAAATACCTACTATGCTAAGGCTTCTGGCGCGCTCCTGCCGCAAATTATGATGGGCCTATTTTATGCCATTCCACTGATCTGCATTGCGGCAGTATTACTGCTGCTTGCTTGGCGTCTGCGTGAGCCCACTTTGTCTATATTATTGGCCTTGTTGGCGAGTTTAGCGGCGTTTGTGGTTGGCGGCGGTGGCGATTGGATGTTTCATTATCGCCTATGGCAACCCTTATTGCCGATGCTGATAGTCAGTATATGTTATGGCTGGTATTGTTTGGGACGGCAAGAGACATCCGCTAATAAGGGTTTAAAACTCTGCTTACTATTAAGCTTATTGCCGCTGCTATTATTCTCAGTGCGGCCGGCAGATATTCTGGCAGCGAGCCAAGCACAGCGTTTACCGCTCGAGCAATATCAAGAAGGCACGATGACTCAGCAAAGCTTGGTCTTAGCCGAGCAAATGCGCGACTATATCGGTCAACATGGCCTGTTATCACAACATGGCCCGCAGCTGATTGCGGTGAATCATGCTGGCGCTTTGCCAGCGGCGCTGATAGAGCATAATTTCATTGATATGGTTGGCTTAAATGATGCCACGATTGCGGCCAGCCCTGGTCAGCTGCATGCAAAATACAATATTGATTATGTGCTCTCTAGTCAGCCCGATTTTGTGGTGTTAAATACCCGGGTGGCACCCGGCACTGACGGGATCTTTTATCACAAGGGTTATTGGCAGGGTGAAGACGCACTGGTTGATGATCCGCGCTTTCTTGCCAACTATCAGCCGACCGAGTTGCAGGTGTCGTGGCAATGGCAGATACCGTGGCCAATGAGTATGGTATATGACGGACACCCACAGTCGTGGATAGTGGTCTATCAGCGCCGAGCCACAGTAAACTGATGGTTTAGTGGATCATTTAATTGATCATTTTAGTTGTTAGAAATTGTTGCGCAGAGCTAGCTACTGGCCGCAAACTGTTGCTCTGTGTGTCGATGCCATAGCGCTGTGCCGCCAGCGACCGCAGCCGGAACCACGAACAGATTGACTAGCGGGATGAAGCTCGCAATAGATACCAGTACACCGAAGATTAAATGCTGCAGGCGTTGGCCTTCAATGATTTGCAACGATTGTTCAAATTTTAAGCCGCGGTTGTCAGCGGGGTAGTCAAGATAGTCAATCGCAATCAGCCAGGCACCGATCAATGGCACGACAATGTTCAGCACCGGTACAAAACTTAAAATCAGCATCAGCAGCAGCCACTTCAGACTTTTTAATAGTTTACTGATTTCTCGTGGCACGGCAGTTTTTAAGGCCTGCCAAAAATCAATATTGGCGTCTTCGGTGGCGGTATTAACGCCGAGCTGCGCTTCAACTTGCTCAGATAATATGGCGTTAAACGGTGCTGCAATCAGCTGCGTAATCAGCGTAAAGGTGTAAATAACAATCACCCCTGCACTGATAATAAAAAGCGGCCATAGCATATAGCTAATAAAGGCTAACCAAGCAGGCAGCCAGCTGGCAAATTGTCCGCGTAAGGCTTCAACATAACCATAGGCGGTATAAAAACCAAGCCCAAAAATAATAATATTGACCAAAACTGGCATCAGCGCATAGAGCCTGAGCCCAGGCCGATTCAACAGTTTAAAGCCAAACCATAAGGCCTGCAGTCCGTTTGGCAATATTACTTTTGGCTTATCTGGGGCAATTTGTAATGAAGATGACATCATTAATCCTTTGACACTTGCTAATAGGTCTATCCTATCAGTAAACTGCGCCGCTAATCTAAGAATTTTTAAGGCCCATTATGACTGCTGAAAAACTCATCGCTGTTGTTGAACAATCGCCTCAGGCGGTTGCGGTTCATGATAAAGCTGCGTGGATGGCAATTTTTGCGCAAAATCATGTGGTTGAAGATCCTGTGGGCTCAAGGCCGCATTTATCGGACGTGGGTGGTGCCGAGCCCCATCGGGCGCTAAGCCGCTTCTATGATACCTTTATCGCGCCTAACAAACTTGCCTTTGATGTGCAGCAAGACGTGGTTTGCGCGCAGCACGTGGTGCGCGATTTGGCGATTAACCTTCAAATGTCTGACAAGGTACATGCTCAGGTGCCGATGCATTTGCTGTATGAATTGAGTGAGGAAGCAGGCGAATACAAAGTGTCTCGCTTAGCGGCGCATTGGGAGTTTATGCCGATGATTATGCAGCTGCTGAAGCAGGGCTTTGCTGCACTGCCGGTTCTCGCAAGCCTTACGGTGCGCATGCTGAAATTACAGGGTATGTCAGGGGCAATGGGTTTTGCCAAAGCCGCCTTTAATGTTGGTCAGCAGGGTAAGCAGCAGGCGCTTAATTTTGAGCGCGCGCTAGCGCAAAAAGACCTTGCCGCATTACAGAGTTTATTTGTTGATACGGCAGATCGAATTCACTTCCCCTATGGTTCAGCGCCTATCAGCGCGGCTGAATTGCTGAAAAAGTCTGATTTGTCTTTGTCATTATCTAAATTACTGGTTTCGGGTGACGCGGTATCGGCTACTATTGAACAAACCTTGGACGGTGAGGTCAAACAAGGCGTGCTAATCTTTAAGTTTGATCGCAGTAGCTTAAAGTTTAACCAAGTCTTTTTTTATATTTAATCAGTGCGAGCTTGGGCGATTATGAAAGCCCCTGCCAATCAACAATAATGAGCCGCTTATGACAAATTGCGTGATTTCAGGAACCGGTCTGTTTACTCCCAGTGAATCTATCTCCAATCAGGAATTGGTGACGAGTTTTAATCAATACATTGATCAGCAGTACAGCGACTGCGACGATGCAGACAGGGCAAAGCGCTATTCGAGCGAGGCTTTTATTGAAAAGGCGTCTGGCATTAAACGTCGCCATGTGATGAATAAGTCTGGCATTCTCGATGCTGGCCGTATGGCGCCAGATATTGCTGAACGCAGTAATGAGGCACTTTCACTGCAGGCAGAAATGGCAGTTGCCGCCGCTAGCCAAGCACTAGATCAGGCCGGCTGCTCTGCAGCAGAGGTAGATTTACTGATTGTGGCCTGCTCGAATATGCAGCGAGCCTATCCGGCGATATCGATAGAGGTGCAGGCAGAGCTTGGTTGCCAAGGCTTTGCTTATGATATGAACGTTGCCTGTTCTTCTGCAACCTTTGGTATTGCTAACGCCGTGAGTAGCATTGAGGCGGGCCTTGCCACGAAGGTGTTAGTGGTTAATCCTGAGATATGTAGCGGGCACTTGGCGTTTGAAGATCGTGATTGTCATTTTATTTTTGGCGATGCCTGCACCGCAGTATTGCTTGAGAGCCAGGAGTCAGCGCAAGACAAGGCTTTATTTGAAGTGTTAGGTTGTAAATTACAAACCCAGTACTCGAATAATATTCGTAATAATGCCGGTTTTTTAAACCGTGCCGCGCCTGAGCATCGCAATGATCGAGATAAACTGTTTGTGCAAAATGGGCGCAAAGTATTTAAAGAGGTTTGCCCAATGGCAGCGCAGCATTTGACTGATCATGCGCAGTCATTATCGATTGCAACAGAGCAGGTGCAGCGCCTTTGGCTGCATCAGGCTAACTTGTCGATGAATGAATTAATTGCCAAGAAATTTTATGGCCGCGCTGCGACTGCTGATGAGTCGCCCGTTATTTTAGATGAATACGCGAATACCAGTTCTGCGGGCTCGGTGATTGCTCTGCATCAATATCATGATGATTTGCAGGCCGGTGATGTCGGTGTGTTATGTTCGTTTGGGGCGGGTTATTCTATTGGTAGTGTGGTGCTGCGTAAGGTTTAGCAATATATTTGCAAGCTATAACTAACAAAAAAGGCAGCTAGCTGTTAATAGCCTATGGCAATTAACATATGGCGATTAACATATGACGATTAACAGTAGCCGCAGCAATTAAGCTGCCTTTTTGATTGCTTGAATTAACATAGCTTTTTTATAAGTACTTGGCTAATGCTTCTGCGTAAGCGCCAGATTTTTTGTGTTGCTGAATTAGCTCAAGCAGACTAACGCCGTGCTGATCGCAAACAGCGAAATTTTTGCCGGCTTGCTGGTAAAAATCTAAAAACTGTTCAAAGTTTTCAATACGCATATTTTTATAAGCGTTATATAGGACATGGTAGTCAGGGTCGACGTCTGCAGGTGCCGCAAGGTCTAAAAAACTGCGCACACGTGCTTCGGTCCATACCTCATCTAATACTTTTTCTTTGTCTTTCTTTTGCATTTTTCTCTCACTAATAGATTGATCAAGCTAGCCATTAAGCTTTTGATTCAATAGTTTGTTCACCATGCCAGGGTTAGCCTGACCTTTTGATGCCTTCATGACCTGACCAACAAAAAAGCCAATCATTTTTTTACGTTTATCCGGCTCAGCTTCACGATAGTTTGTCACTTGTTTAGGGTTGTTTGCGATGATGTCATCAATCATGGTCTCAAGGGCGCCGGTGTCGCTCATTTGTCTTAAGCCCTTGGCGTCAATAATCGCATCTGGGTCGCCAGCGTGATCGCCAGACCACATCGCTTCAAATACCTGCTTGGCAATTTTGCCAGAAATCGTGTCGTCTTTAATGCGCGAAATCAATAGGCCCAGCTGCTCAGCAGAGATAGGACTTGCGCTGATGTCTATCTCATCTTTATTGAGTGCGGCCGCAAGTTCGCCATTTACCCAGTTGGCAGCAAGTTTGAAGTCGCCACAGGCAGTTGCGGTCTGCTCAAAAAACGCTGCTACCAGTCGATTATTGGCCAGTAAGGCAGCTTCTTTTTCAGCAATGCCGTAGTCATTGATAAAGCGATTCAATCTTGCCTCAGGCAGTTCGGGCATGTCGGCTTTTATACTGGCCAATAGCTCCTCACTGATGTCGATTGGCAGTAAGTCGGGACAAGGGAAATAACGATAGTCGTTGGCTTCTTCTTTGCTGCGCATCGCGCGTGCTTCACCGGTATCACCATTATAAAGACGGGTTTCTTGTGTGATCTTACCGCCTTCTTCAAGTACTTCGATTTGGCGCTCAACTTCTAGGGCAATACAGTCTTCCATAAACTTAAATGAGTTTAAGTTTTTGGTCTCGGTACGGGTACCAAACGCTGTCTCGCCCATTGGGCGCACTGAAATATTGACATCAAAACGCATCGAACCCTGCGACATATTGCCGTCAGAGATGCCAATGCTGGTGACGATGCTGTGCAGTTTTTTAGCAAAGGCAACGGCTTCCTCTGCATTGCGCATATCAGGTTCGGTTACAATTTCAATCAACGGCGTGCCGGCACGGTTAAGGTCAATGCCTGAGCAACCAGCAATCGCATCATGCACGGATTTGCCCGCATCTTCTTCAAGGTGGGCATGATGAATGCGAATCGTTTTGCTGTCGCCATTGCCTAATGCAATATC
>JABSRR010000064.1 GCA_013215025.1 Pseudomonadales bacterium | reverse complement strand
GTCTCCCGGCCCAAAATCGGGACGGGAGAATTTGAAAGTCGGGACGGGAGTTACGACAAATCGAGCGTGCCCAAACGAGTAATTCTCTGAGATTTGGTCCGAATTTTCGGATAAATCCAAGTTTTGTTTACTTGTTTTTATTAAATATTCGGCGTTACTAAAATGCTTTGTATCTGAGATTGCATAATATGGTCCCATTGTTAATTTGACGTGTTATTATCATGGGTCAAATCAGCTTAAAAAGCATTAGTATAACCTCGTGAAAGTCTTCGTTTTTCAACATGATCAGCAGCTTTTACAGCAGTTAGATTATCAATTTTCGGCCCGTGAAGAGTCACTAGAGGCTATTGCTGTCAATTTCGATGTCATTGGCGGTATGGTTGACCTTGAGGCACTGTTTGATCAGTACCAACCCAGTTACTTTCTGATAGTTGCACAATTGCCATTTTCAGCCGATGAGCTTGGTCGAAAGCAGTTTAAGTCGAATATCGAGCGTATTGAACGCTGTGCCAGAAACGCCGCAAAGCCGGTTATTTTCCTGTCATCGGCGATGGTGTTTGATGGCAAGAAATTGGGCTATAAAGAGACTGATCTCGCTTCACCCAATCATAATACCGCTAAGCTTTATCTAGAGTTAGAGAAGTTGATTAGCCGGCGCAGCAAGCAACACATTATTTTGCGTACCAGCTGGTTGTTTTGCCAACAGCCGCAAAACTTCATGACCAATGTTATCGATTATGCCTGCAATCACGACACTATCGGTCTGAACAGCGCGGGTAAAGGCTGCCCTACGGCTATGGCTGACTTAGCGCGTGTGCTGGTAGCGATGATGCTGCAGCTTGAGCTCACACAGGAGGCTTGGGGCACTTACCATTACAGCTGTTCTGACCCGGTGATTGGCTTTCAGTTTATCGAGTCGATTGTCGCGCAGGCCTCGCAGTTTGATGCGCGTTTAGTGCCCTCAGATATTCGTTTTGCGCATCTAGCCGACCCCTGCGACGCGTTTTATTTTGAGCCAGTGATACTCAAATGCGATAAAATACGCTCGGTGTTTGGCATTCATCAAAAAACATGGCGCAGTTATTTGTCCGACACTGTGAAACAGTACTTTGCGCAATCTCAATCCTCGGTAGAACCTATTTATGAGCGATAAAAAATCTTTACAAGTGGCGGTGCTAACCGTTTCTGATACCCGTGATGAAAGCAACGATACTTCTGGCGATTGCTTGGCCCAGCTTTTGGTGGAAGATGGTCATAGCGTCTATGCGCGACAGATTGTTAAGGATGATGTGTATCAGCTGCGCGCCACTGTGTCGGCTTGGATTGCGGACAATGATATTCAGGTCGTTATTACGACCGGCGGTACCGGCTTTTATAATCGCGACTCAACCCCAGAGGCCTTATCGGTGCTGTTTGATAAGCATATTGAGGGTTTCGGCGAGCTATTCCGGGCTTTATCTTACCAGGAGATTGGCACCTCAACTATTCAGTCACGTGCTTTCGCAGGCCTCGCCAATAAAACCGTGATTTTCTGTCTGCCAGGTTCAACCGGCGCCTGTAAAACTGCCTACCAAGGTGTGATTTCAGACCAACTAGACAGTACTCATAAGCCCTGTAATTTTATTGGTGCACTGGGCTGGTAAGACGAAGATTTAATCTACTAGTTGATACTGATTTTTCAGTATCGCGAGAATCTCAGCTTTAGGATCACTTGGAATATTTAATGTCTCGCCTGTAATTTTTTCAGCGATCGACCTGTAGGTATCTGAGACTTGTTGAATCACGCTGAGAGGTAGTTCGTTGTTTGCAGCAAGAGCTTTACGTTCTTCAAAACGGTCTTTATTGACTAGAATGTCTGGATCATCAAAGTAGTTTAATAGCAGCTGGCGAAATTCTTCTTTAGACTTCTCGACGACCTTGCCATTTCTATATTGTTCGCCATCCCAAATGCGCGAAGAATCCGGCGTGCCGACTTCATCCATGTAGATCAGTTTGTCATTACCCTGAGCGTCGGTAACATAGCCGAACTCAAATTTTGTGTCGACAAAGATTTGATCTTGCTGCGCTAGTGCCTCTTCAATGGTGGCAAAACCCTGACGTAATAAATGTTCGTAGTCATNAATATCGCTAGGCTTTAAAAAATTGAAGGCTTTGAAGTTATCTTCAATATTTTTACGGCTGATGTTGACGTCGTCTTGCTCAGGTACGCCTGCTAAGCCTTTCAGAATGCCCTTGGTAGATGGCGTGATTAATAGTTCTGCCAGCTTTTGATCTTTCTCTAATGCATTCGCTAAGGTGATGCCACAAAAATCCCTTTCACCCTTGGCGTATGCGCGCCACATAGAGCCGGTAATATATTGCCTAGCAATAGCCTCTATCATGATGGGGCGAGCTTTTTGCACAATCCAAACCAGTGGGTGAGGCGTGTCTAAAATATGGCTGTCGGCTAGACCTTGCTGTTTGAAAAGTTTGAACCAGTGGTTGGATATGGCATTTAAAGCTGCGCCTTTGCCAGGTACACCTGCAATGCCACCTTCACCTCGCCAGATACATTCAAATGCTGAGATACGGTCGGAGATGACCATCACTGCTAACTCACTATCAGCAGCTATGTTATATGCTTTTTGTTTGATTAGCCTAGCGCTGTCGGCTTTGCTTAACCAATAAACACTTCGAACTTTACCCGAGTGTACCGGTTTGTCGGTGCGAATAGGAAGGTCGTCATTAACCGATAATACACTGCCAAGCTCGCTTGCCATGGGGAGGGTCTCAATTGTGGCGGGAAGATTCAAATTTTACCTGAGCGCCGCTGATTTAGGCAACTGTATTTATAGGCTTGCAGCTCTGTTTCAACTATCGGCCTGCGCTTGAGGCTTGAATCGCATATTGTGATAATTTTTATGATGAATAAAACGAATCAACGAACTAAACGCACTGAGGGCTGAGTACGCAGAAGTGATGCTAAGGGTTGGCCTGACGCTGCTGCTCAAGTGCTTGCTGACCCTCAAGATAGCTTTTGCGTGCTTCTTCAAGTGCGCGGTCTTTAATCGGATCATTGGCTTCAGGCGCCTTGCTTTGAAAAGCTTTTACCGGCGGTGCATTAGGTGCATCAAATTTATCCCACGGCGCTCTACTGCCGATTTGGCCTGTGGCTAGGCCATAGCCGATTTGAGCCAGCAGCAGCATAGCTAAGCCGGCACGTAAGCTCAGCGAATAAAGGCCGCGATTGCCGGCGCCTTCATCTTTATAAACAAAAAAAAGGCTGCTAAACAAGCTGATAACAAGAATAACAAACGTAATAAGTATACTGAGTTTTATCATGATATTAACTTATCTTAGGCTGCTGCCTGAGCCGTGTAAAATATTGTGAATTGAGCGATAATGCAGCCCCATTATATTGAGTACCCTTTATGACAGCCATCAAATTTCGCTTAAATTGGAAGTTGACGTTATTTGTGCTGATATTCTTACCGCTTACAATGCGCTTGGGCTTTTGGCAATTAGATCGTGCGGAACAGAAGCGCCAAACCATAAATGAGTTTGAAACGCTGATTGCCTCAGAGCCGGTTAATCTAAATTACGCGGCAAATGCCGATTTGGCCGACTACCAGCCGATTCGCGTGTCCGGTCGCTTGCTGCCTGAAGCGTTTTTGCTCGACAATCAAGTCTATGCGGGTCAAGTTGGCTATGAAGTTGTGCAGCCGCTAGTATTTGATTTAGCCTCGCCAATGCAGGACGCTACAAAAGCCACTGCGGCAGTGTTTGTCTCTAGGGGCTTTATTGCGGCAACACAAAGCAGAGATATTCTGCCAGAGATCAAAACCCCTGCTTTTAACGTACAAATTGACGGTTATGCATATCAGCCTCGCCGCAACAGCTTGTTGGCAGATTATCGCGATGAGCAATTACTGCAGCGTGGCGGTAAACAAGTGGTTCAGCAATTAGACGTTGAAAATTTATACACGCTTTGGGCGAACAATGATAAAATCTCGCACCCTTTTTTGGCACCTGCATTGTCAAACATGGTAATTCGCCTAGATCGTCAATCACCATTTTTGTTTGCTAGCCATTGGCAGCTGGTTAACAACACGCCTGAAAAGCATATTGGCTATGCGATTCAATGGTTTTTGTTGGCAAGCTTATTGGCTGTGCTGTTCGTATGGGCCAGCGTGGCAAGAGAAAATTAACGGCAACTGATTTATGACTGTTTCTGCTCAACAACTTCGTCGTCAGCGCATCGAGCTGATTTTACTGTTTGCCCTGCCGATTCTCGGCACCTTGTTAATGACCGGTTACTATTATTTCGTTGTCGATCGCAGTGAAGGTTTAGGTACGCATAATAAGGGTGAGNTAATTAGCCCGCCTAAGCCAACTACTGAATTATCGTTGCGGGCAGATGGTCAGCCTTATAGTTTTGCCGATGATTCGGGCAAATGGACCTTTCTAGTGCTTGGCAATGCTGATTGTGCTGAGCGTTGTCAGCAGAAATTATACCTTACCCGTCAAATTCGTGAGGCCTTAGGTAAGTACAGACTGCGTGTTCGTACCGTATATCTGTCGCAACAGGCAGAACAAAGTGAGCAGCTTCAGCAGCTGCTGCAAGGTGAATATCAAGCGCATCAATTGATTACAGTTGATCGCGATAGTTTTCAGTCATGGGCTAATCAGCAGACGCCGATGCTTAGCGATATTGAAGCCGCTCATGACGTTAGTTTTTATGTTTTAGATCCGGCCGGCTGGCTTATGATGTTTTATAGCGATGCCCACAATTATAAGCAAGTCATCTCGGATATGAAGTTTCTGATAAAAAACTCGTAGGTGCTGGTGATGTCTTACTCAGATACTGTCGAAACTCAAACGGCCAGTAGTCTGGCCGCCAAGCTGGCTTTATTCGCGATATTTGCCGCTTTCGTAGTGATCGCCTTTGGCGCTTTTACGCGGCTGGCAGATGCGGGTTTAGGCTGCCCGGACTGGCCCACTTGTTATGGCTATGTGTTATGGCCTGAAACCGAGGCACAAATTCAGCAAGCTAATGCGATATATGCTGAAACTCCAGTTGAATCGGATAAGACCTGGCCGGAGCAGGTGCACCGATTATTTGCTTCAAGTCTCGGTTTTATTGCCCTGTTGTTGTTTGGCTTAGCCTTCAGACAGAGCAAGGATAGGCAGCAAAAACTGATTATGTCGACAGTGGTTGGTTGTCTACTATTGGCCTTGGTGATAAAAATCGCTTTGAAAATGCAATGGGATTATGGCGCTGAAGCGATGCATGATATTTATGATGTTGTCGCGGGGCTGGTGGTGCTGGCAGCATTCGCGGTAATTGCCGTTTGCGCAAAACTATTCGATTCAACCCCCGCGGCATTAAAGCTCAGTACATTTTTAGTGGCGCTAGTAATATTACAGGGTTTGTTTGGCATGTGGACCGTGACCTTAAAAGTCTGGCCGCAAGTGGTCACATTACACCTATTGGGTGGTTTCAGTGTCGTCTCGGTTATATGGATACTCTATCAGCGTTTGCGGGGCCAGCATTGGCAGCTGCCGACCTTGCAGTTGCAGCAATTAATGCGCGTCAAACCCTGGGCAAAGCTTGGCTTAACGGTAGTGCTGTTGCAAATTGCCTTAGGAGGTTGGACAACCTCAAATTACGCAGCAGTAGCTTGCCCTGATTTGCCGACCTGTCAGTCAGCTTGGTGGCCGGCAATGGACTTTGTGAAAGGCTTCAATATCTTGCAGGAGATCGGCCCCAATTATCTTGGTGGGCAAATGGAAAATGAGGCGCGCGTCGCAATTCATATGGCGCATCGCATTGGCGCGATTATTACTAGCGCTTTTTTACTGCTATTATTTGTAAAACTCTTAGCGGTGAAGGCCGAGCTTGTGTCGCGATCTGCTTATATTATGTTGTTTGTGTTGATTGCGCAGCTAGTGCTTGGCTTGAGTAATATTATTTTTCACTTCCCGTTGAATGTGGCGGTTTTGCATAATGCTGTTGGTGCAGTACTGTTGCTGGTGCTGGTGAACTTAAATTACCGTCTAGCAAGTGCGCAAGCTCAACCTTAGTTGGAGAAATATATGACTGATGCAGCGATGACTGAATCAGTGAGTTGGCGAGATTATTACGAATTAACCAAGCCGAATGTGGTGTTGTTAATGTTGTTAACCTCAGTCATAGGCATGTTTATGGCTGCCGATGGCATGGTCGCATGGTCGGTCTTATGTTGGGGTAATCTTGGTATTGCGCTCTGTGCGGGATCTGCTGCAGCGGTCAATCATTTGGTCGATCAGCGTATAGACTCGGTTATGGCGCGCACGCAAAATCGCCCTGTAGCTACCGGAAAAATTCCTACCTTGCATGCCATTATTTTTGCCTCAGTTTTAGGGCTTGCTGGCATGGCCATGTTGATCGCACTGATCAACCCATTAACCGCATGGCTAACTTTGGCATCATTGTTGGGTTATGCAGTGGTTTATACCTTATGGTTAAAGCGTGCAACACCGCAAAACATTGTTATCGGTGGCTTAGCCGGTGCAGCGCCGCCCTTACTGGGTTGGACCGCTGTCACCAACTCGATTGATGGTCACGGTTTACTGTTGGTTATGATCATATTTGCCTGGACGCCGCCACACTTTTGGGCCTTGGCTATTCACCGCAAAGAAGAGTATGCCAAGGTTGATGTACCAATGTTGCCGGTAACGCATGGTGATCAGTATACGCGCTTACATATTTTGCTTTATACCATCATTATGTTTGTGGTGACCTTGCTGCCCTTTGCTACGCGCATGAGTGGCTGGCTGTATTTACTTGGTGCCGTGATCTTGGGTATCGGTTTTTTATACTGGGCTATTGTGCTTCTGCGCGGCAATAATCCAAAAGCGCCCATGGAAACCTTTAAATATTCTATTATCTATCTAATGGCCTTATTTTTAGTGATGCTGCTAGACCATTGGTTGGTGCCACCTCTTCCTGAAAATGTCGTTATTGGCATTGAGTTGTTTTAATTTTCTTTTGCCGCTGCGGTATTTATAACTATGCAAGATTCTCAACGACGAGGCATTGTCAAAACGCTGGTAATAGTAGGATGTATTATTACCGCCTCGCTTGGCCTATTTGTTAACAAACTGCTCACGCCAGCTTCCTTGAGTAAAGACCAGCTGCGTGAAAAAGGTGTCTATTTATTTGAAAAGCCTCGTCTGCTAAATGATTTTAGTTTACTTGATCAGCAAGCAGTGCCATTTTCCAAAGCGGATCTACAAGGTAAGTGGACCCTGGTGTTTTTTGGTTTTACCCATTGCCCGGATATTTGCCCCACCACGTTGGCGGTGTTGCATCAGTTTTATCAATCGATGAAGCAGCAGCCTGATCACAGAGTACTGTTAGATTCTACTCGAATTGTGTTGGCTTCTGTTGATCCTGCGCGCGATACACCAGAGGTGCTGAATGCCTATCTAGCCTATTTTAATCCAAGCTTTATTGGCCTAACGGGTGAGTTTATGCAGCTGTATAATTTTGCCAGCAACCTCAATGCGCCGTTCAAAAAGATTGTCCAGGGTGATGACTACACAATGGATCATTCAGCTTATATCTTTGTGTTAAATGATCGTGGTGATTACCAAGGTTTTATCAAGCCGCCGATTACCGTCGATGAACTAACACTGAAATATCCAGCGATACGTAAGCTTTATCCATAATGCATTGGATGTGGCACATTGATTTTTGCCGCTTATAAGCCGTATTTTCAGACGCTTATGTGAGGAAACTTTGCGTTTAAGATTGCTGGCGACAAAGTGATAGCAGCCATAGGCAAGCGGCAACGACCACAATAGTTGGCCCCGTCATCAGTTTGTCAAAGTAAATACTTATCGATAGCCCAAGTGCGCAAGCCAAGATAGCGATAATCGGTGATAGCGCTAACATCATGCCTGGGCTGCGAGCAAACGACCGGGCGGTTGCAGCGGGCATCAGCAAAAGCGTAGAAACCAGCAATACCCCCAGCAACTGTATGGCCAGCGCTATTAATGCAACCAGCATTAGCATCAGCAGTGCATTCATCACTTGCGTATTAACGCCTTCAGTTTTTGCTAATTCTTCATCTAAGCATAGCCGCACCAATGCTTGTCGGTGGTAAATCGTGATTGCAAGAATCGCGAGACTTAGCACAGCAGCAGGCCAAATGTCTGCTTTACTGGCTGCTAAAATATCGCCAAATAGTAATGCTTCAATAGAATATTGTTGCGGCAGCGCGCTCAGCGCCAGCAGCCCAAGCGCAAGGCTGGTTTGCGAAATAATCGCTAAGAATGTGTCTGAAGAAAGCTGTAGCTTTTGACTGAAGTGACTCAGTGCCAGTGCCACAATGAGTCCATAGAGCATCAGACCATACAAGGGGTGAACTGCCACAAGCAATGCCACAGATGTGCCTAATATCGCAGAGTGTGACAGAGCGTCTGCATAAAATGCCATACGGCGCCACACCACAAAGCAGCTTAGCAGGCCCGCACTTAGCGCTATGCAGGCGGTAATAATTAAGCTTGGGTAGATTAATTCAATGATCATGTTGGCAGCCGTCGTGATGTGAGCCGGCAATAACGTCGCCGTGCAGATCATGATGGTGGTCATGATGATGGGTATAGTGACGCAATGCTGCCATTTGTGCATCACCAAAAAGAGCTGAAAACTCATCACTGCTGGTAACGCTGTCCGGGTGGCCTTGGCAACAGATATGTTGGTTTAAACAAATAACGCGATCGGTGGTGGCCATTACATGGTGTAAGTCATGAGACACCATCAATACCGCGCATGGGTGGATGCGTCGAACATCATTAATCAATTCGTATAAGCGGTTTTGTCCGCTAATATCAACGCCTTGAGCGGGCTCATCTAACACCAGAATATCAGGAGCTTGCATTAAGGCACGCGCGAGCAAAACGCGCTGCCGTTCGCCGCCTGAAAGCTCGTGCATCGAATGTTTCAGCACATTTTGAATATTCAGTTGCATAAACAATTGTTGTTGCACAGTTGTCGATATTCGTGTGTTTTTAGAGTGGCCTAGGTGAATAAAATCGCCTGCCGATAACGGCATCAGTGTATTGAGTTGTAATCGCTGTGGCATATAGCCAAAGTGAAGCGCTTTATGGTGAATGATTTTTCCCTGTGTGGGCTTTTCCAGGCCAATCAATAGGCGTAACAGTGATGACTTACCGGCACCATTGGGTCCAACAATCGTTAAGATTTCATCTGTAGCTAAAGTCAGAGAAATATTCTCTAAGATGACTTTATGACCAATACGAAAATGTAGCGACTGCGCTTCAAGAATGTTAGGCATGATTAAGCTTCTTCTGGCATAGCTGTGGTATAGTAGAGGGATTATTACTAGGGTCAAGTTATGTTGTTAATAGGCGTCAGCACAAGAACGCTTTATCAAGTCTTTGCCAGTATCGGATTGTTGTTAAGTGGTTTTTTTTGCCAGTTTGTTTTCGCTTCCGAGGCCAAGCCATTATTTTCTATCCGGCCACTGGCCATCATATATGCCGAATTGGTTGACCAACAATTAGAGGAAGCGCAAGTACTGTTAAGTGCATCAAGCAATGTGCACGATTATCAATTTAGTATTGCTGACTTAAAACGTATCCAGTCGGCATCGACGTTTTACTGGTTGGGCGCAGAAGCTGAGCCAAAACTGGCTAAGCTGGCGGCTAATTATCCTCATAGCGCATGGGTATCCTTACAACAGCAGACACATGCATGGCTGGGTATGCAGCAACAGTTAGAGCTGATCGATAGTCTTGCAACGCAGCTGGCGCAGCAGACGCCATCACAGGCTGAACAAATCATGCAGCGTAAGATGCGTTTGGCGGCCGAATTGCAGGCGCAATATCAGAACGCCGCGGCTGAGTTTTCTCAAAATACCCAGGTGGTTCTGCTGCATTCTGCCTTTGCCCAGTGGCTGCGCGACCTATCCTTGCCCGAGCCCTTATACATTTCGCAATCATCTTCACATGGTCATCATCATCAGGGTGAAAAACAAAACCTACTAGTGCAACAGCGACTGGCAAACGGTGAGGTGGCATGTGTTGTTGAGGAGCCGGATATGGAATTAACTCAGCTCAGGCGTAAGTTTCCAAGCCTAAGCTTTATTAAGCTGTCGCCCATGGCAGCGCAAGCAGGGCTGGCGCCCGGTGAATGGTTGCAGTATTGGCGTCGTAACACGATGGCTTTGAAGGCATGCATATAAACCCGTCTGTATGAATAGGTAAGTTTAATTATGGCGCTATTTCCAGCGATCGAAGATGACGCAATTTTTTTATCACGCTCTGATGAGAGTGAAGTTTTAGCCTCTTATGCGGCTAATAGTTTTCAACTGGACGACTTTACTTGGCCAACGGTTGAGCACTATTTTCAAGCGATGAAGTTTGATGACCAACATTATCAGCGCAAGATCTCTTTAGCGCCCTCGGCGAAAAAAGCCAGGCAGCTTGGTCGTACACGCTTAAAAAAAATTCGCAAAGACTGGAAAACAACGCGCAAAATTATGATGACGCGTGCTGTGTATATTTCAGCGAGAACAAATCAAGCCGTCTATGATGCGCTGATGCAAACGGCAGATAAACAGATTATTGAAAGTAGCGCATACGACTATTATTGGGGCTGTGGTCGTGACCGACGCGGCGAGAATCAATACGGTAAGGTGTTAATGCAGGTCAGGGCGAAGTTACGTCAAGAGCAGCAGGCGGAGAGCTCAAGTTAAACTATGGCAAAGGTTTACTCAACTGAACACGGTCGTTTATGTCCCAAGTGCAGCGAGCCCCAGCATCAAGGCGCTTGTGCCACAGCAGCGACATCTGCGGTTGGCGATGGCCGGGTAAGAATTCAGCGTGAAACCAAGGGCCGAAAGGGTGCTGGCGTTACGCTAGTAACTGGCATACCGCTTGAGCTTCAGGCACTAAAAGCCCTGCATAAGCAGCTCAAGAAACGCTGCGGTGTTGGCGGTGCCATTAAGCAGGGGGTGCTTGAGTTTCAGGGCGATCAGCGCCAAGTGCTGCTAGCTGAACTGTCAAAAAAAGGCTGGGATGTAAAGATTTCAGGTGGCTAGTTGCTCCTGGTTTTTATCTGCTAACGAATAAATTAAGCGTAATATCTAGGAATATGTTTATGTCGACACAGGCGCCTGAGCAGAAACCGATTGTATTGGTTGATGGCTCCTCGTATTTGTACCGTGCATTTCATGCG
>JABSRR010000063.1 GCA_013215025.1 Pseudomonadales bacterium | reverse complement strand
CTGTTATCAAACCCAGCAATGGTGCAGCGATGCTGATAATAATATTCAGCAACAGCTTAGCCAGTGCCTGCATCTTTTAACGCCGCTCGGCCAGCACAGCGAGGCCTTGCAGGGCGCAGAGCAGCTGCTGCAGTCGGCGCAAATTCAAATTGAGGAGGCCGGCTTTTTGCTGCGCGATGCGAGCGAGGGGCTGGGCAATGCCGATGAGCTGCCAGCTGTTGAGGCACGCTTAGCACAGTTTCATCAGCTGGCGCGTAAACATCGCGTAGCCGCCGATGCACTGCTAGCGCAGCAACAGCATTTGAGCGATGAGCTTGCCGCGCTTGATACGGCCGATCAGCAGCTTGAAACGCTTAACGCAGCTGCACAGCAGCAACAAGCCGCATACTTTGAACATGCTAAGGCGTTAACCGCCGTGCGACAGCGCGCGGCTAAGCAGCTAACCCAAGCCATTCAGTCTGAATTAGCCGTGCTTGGCATGCAGCATTGTGAATTTCAGTGCGCACTGCATACAGATGCCACGCGCACATCGGCACTCGGGCTTGAACGGCTTGAATTTTTAGTCAGTACCAACCCGGGCCAGCCGCCACAGGCCTTACAAAAAGTTGCCTCAGGCGGTGAGCTTTCGCGTATCAGCTTGGCGATTCAGGTGATTACCGCAACTGCCTCAACCATTCCTACGCTAGTATTTGACGAGGTTGACGTGGGCATTGGCGGCGCCACCGCTGAGGTGGTAGGCAGATTGCTGCATAATCTTGGTCAACGCGCACAGGTGATCTCGGTTACCCATCAGCCGCAGGTGGCAGCACAGGCCGATCAGCACTTTTTAGTGGCAAAATACCTGCATCAGGCGCGTAGCCACACCGAGGTCAATTGTTTGTCGCAGGCAGGCAGGCTAGATGAACTGTCGCGCATGTTAGGCGGTGTCGATATCACCGATGCTACGCGCCAGCATGCGCAAGATATGCTTGATCGCGCTGCATCAGCAACGCTTGCCGATGCGGTGTAACACCGGACAATTAAGCTAACTGCTTGCGCCGCTAAAACTACAGTGCCGTTAACCGTAGCGGCAGATCATCTTTTTGTTTCGGCATCGGAAACACCTGATGCTCTGGCTGATAGCCTGCAGGCACTTCCCATTCATAGCGCAGCAGCATTTGATGCATCACGCACTTCACAATCATGCCGGCAAAGTGTAGGCCGATGCATTTATGTGCACCGCCACCAAATGGCACAAATTGAAACGGGTGGCGCTTATGCTCAGCGCGCTCGGGTGAGAAGCGATCGGGATCAAAACGCTCTGGGTGATCCCAGTGCTCTGCCATCATGTGAACGTATTGTGGGAATATATTCAGCACCGTATCGGCAGGCACAAAGGTGCCGTCAATTTCGCAATCTTTAAGCGTGCGTCTTGCCATCATCATCACTGAGGGGTGCATACGTAAGGCCTCATAATGAATATTTTGCAGCGCGCTCATATCATTCAGATCATCAAACACTAAATACGGCTTATTTTTGGCTTGGCTTTGCTCTCTGGCTTGCTGCTGAATCGCCTTGTCTTGCCCCAGATACTGCATGATATAGCTGAGATTTGAGGTGGTGGTATCGTGCGCCGCAAATAATAAGAAGTTGATGTGGGCGGCAATATCATCGTTAGAAAAATAATTACCTTGTTCATCGGTTTCTTGGCAGATCAGGCTAAACATATCATGCTTGTCAGATGCGCGACGTTCTTCAATTTGGCTGATTAAGTAATTTTCCATAAAGCGCATCGCCTGCTTACCTTTGCGCCATTTCGTAAACGGCACCAGCGGCGAGTCCCAACGAATAATACCCATCATACCCAAGGTAATGTCTTCAAACACCTCAGATATATGCTTCGCCTCTTCACCCTGAAAATCGTCAATACCGAGAAATGTTCGGCCGGCAATGTCTAACAGCGTGCGCTTAATATTTGGGAAAAAATGAAAATTCGGCTGATCAGCCCAGGTGCTGATATTGGCCTCGATAACCTCATTCATGCTTTCGGTGTAGCGGCGCATAATGTCGTTTTTGAACGCCGTCTGGAACATGCGGCGGTGCAGCTTGTGATCATCAAAATCGCGCACCAGCAAGCCGCCTTTGTAAAACTCCACCAGCGATTCTTCATAGCCCATCATGGCAGAGAAGTTTTTATCACGATCAAGGTATATCATCTGGTTAATATCAGCACCGGTAATCATTAACACCGGCTGATTGAGCATATTAAATTTGGCCACAGGGCCATGCTGTTTATACAAACGGTCGACCAGACTATAGGGGTTATAGCCTATGGTCAGTATATTGCCTAAAAACGGCAGCCCGCGCTCACCGCTGATATGGCTTAAATCTTGATTGGCTGGGCGTTGTTGGTAGCTTAAATCCATAGCTGATTCCATATTTTTATATTTTTCCAGATTATCGCAGCTATTGCGGCAAATAAACACTGCCGCTCAGCGTATCTGAACCTGCATTCAGTATAGGCATAAAAAAACCCAGCCAATGGCTGGGTTTGTTAAACGCTGGTAAGGTCTGCTAAATTAGCCTTCCGCTTTTTTAGCTGCCGCCTCTGCGATTACTTCGTCTGCCACATTTTGTGGGCAGGCTGCATAGTGTGAGAACTCCATAGAGAACTGACCACGGCCTGAAGTAATCGTACGTAAGTGACCAATATAACCAAACATTTCTGATAACGGCACATCAGCTTTGATACGAACGCCGGTTACACCCGCTTCCTGATCTTTGATCATGCCACGACGACGGTTTAAGTCGCCGATAACATCACCTACGTGATCATCTGGGGTAAATACATCAACCTTCATCACAGGCTCTAATAACTGAGGGCCCGCTTTTGGCATAGATTGGCGGAATGCACCTTTGGCTGCAATTTCAAAGGCAACAGCCGAGGAGTCTACCGCGTGATAGCCACCGTCGAATAGCTCAATATCAACGTCAAGCACAGGGAAGCCAGCTAATGGACCTTCATCCATCATGCCTTTAAAGCCTTTCTCGATCGCCGGGAAGAATTCTTTTGGTACGTTACCGCCAACAACGGTCGAGTTGAAGGTAAAGCCAGTATTTTGCTCACCTGGCTTGATGCGGTAGTCGATCTTACCAAACTGACCTGAACCACCCGACTGTTTCTTGTGTGTGTAGGTGTCTTCAACTGGCATGGTGATCGTTTCACGGTAAGCAACCTGAGGCTGACCGACTTCTAATTCAACACCGTAGGTACGCTTTAAGATATCAACTTTGATATCTAAGTGCAGCTCACCCATACCTTTGAGAATGGTCTCGCCCGAGTCTTCGTCGGTTTCAACCACAAACGATGGGTCTTCAGCCACCATTTTACCAATCGCCACACCCATTTTCTCAGTAGAGCCTTTATCTTTAGGCGTTACCGCAATCGAGATAACAGGATCTGGGAAGATCATGGGTTCAAGGGTACATGGCGCTTTAGGGTCACACAGTGTATGGCCGGTTTGCACATTCTTCATACCAACAACTGCGATAATGTCGCCCGCTTGTGCACTATCTAACTCGGTACGCTCGTCTGCGTGCATTTCAACCATACGGCCAATACGCTCGGTTTTACCGGTAAATGAGTTAAGAATGGTATCGCCTTTGTTCATCACGCCTGAGTAGACACGGATAAAAGTAAGGGCGCCAAATCGGTCGTCCATGATTTTAAATGCTAGGGCACGGAAAGGCTCATCGGCAGATACAGTAGCGACTTCACCGGTAGGTTCGCCAGTATCTGAGTCAGTCAATGGCTGCGCATCAACTTCAGTTGGGCTTGGTAGGTAATCAACGACCGCATCCAGCACCAACTGCACGCCTTTATTCTTAAACGCAGAACCACAGAAGGTTGGGAAGAAGTCTAGCTTGCGCGTGCCTTCGCGAATGCAGCGCTTAATATCATCCATTGATGGCATTGTACCTTCTTCGAGGTACTCCATCATAAGGTCTTCATCTTGCTCTAGCGCCGTTTCGATCAACTTCTCGTGGTACTCTTCCACTAAGTCGACCATATCGGCAGGGATATCAATTATCTCAAAGTTTTCTGGCAGACCAGAATCGTCCCATTGGTAAGCCGTTTTATTGAGNACATCAACGACACCAGAGAAGGTGTCTTCACGACCAATTGGTAAGGTCATAACTAATGGGTTAGCACCTAGCACGTCTTCAACTTGCTTCACAACGCGCAAGAAGTCAGCACCGACACGGTCTAATTTGTTGACGAAAATAATACGCGCAACTTCTGACTCATTGGCATAACGCCAGTTTGTTTCTGACTGCGGCTCGACACCACCAGAACCACAGAAAACACCAACACCGCCATCAAGTACTTTTAATGAACGATACACTTCAACGGTGAAGTCAACGTGTCCTGGAGTATCAATAATGTTTAAACGGTGATCTTTCCAAAAACACGTGGTCGCAGCAGACTGAATGGTAATACCACGCTCTGCTTCCTGTTCCATAAAGTCTGTTGTTGATTCACCGTCATGAACTTCACCAGTTTTATGGATTTTACCGGTTAACTTCAAAATACGCTCTGTGGTAGTGGTTTTACCCGCGTCAACGTGCGCGAAGATACCGATATTTCTGTAGAGTGCTAAATCAGTCATTGCTGGATTCTCTCGATACTCAAGGGGTTAAGGTATAAAAATAGCGCGGCAGTATACAACAAATTGCCAGCAGAGTGCTAAAAATTTTAAATCGCGATATGAATTTTTTATGACCGCTTGGTTATTCTGCGGTTCTTTGCCAAAATCGTTCTTTTAGCCCATCCCGTTGACTATTCACCTATGCGCATTCCAAGAATTTATACCGATCAAGTACTGCAGGAAGGAGAAGTCATTACGCTGGAAGAGCAAGCCAGTCAGCATCTGAGCCGCGTGCTTCGTCTCAATGAAGGCCACCCTATTGAATTGTTTAATGGTCAGGGCGGCAGTTTTCAGGCACACATTACTACACTTCAAAAAAAACAGGTGCAAGTTCGTTGCCTGGATTTTCAAGCTGATAATAGCCATAGCAGGCTGAAGCTACATTTACTTATCGCCCTGTCGAAAGGCGATAAGATGGAGCTGATTATTCAGAAAGCGACGGAATTGGGTGTAGATACGATTAGCCCCATTATTACCAGCAATAGCGATGTGAAAATCAACACCGAGCGACAGGCAAAGAAATTGCGGCAGTGGCAGCACGTGGCCATCAGCGCCTGTGAACAATCTGGCCGCAACCGATTACCCAGCATCAACCCGATTAACACATTTAGCGATAGTCTAAAAACGCTGGATCAGGGGCAAATCTTGATGTTTCACCCACGCGCAGGCAGCACCTTGAGTAACTTATTTGGCCAGCAATCTACTTTGCCGAATACGCTATATTGCTGCTTTGGTTCTGAGGGTGGCTTTACCGAGCAAGAAGTTGTCGCAGCCGAGGCTGTTGGTGGCTTGAACATTACGCTTGATGGTCATGTGCTGCGCGCTGAAACAGCACCGATTGCCGTATGCGGCGCCATCAAAGCACTGGCGGGCGAATGGTAGACTTATTTCAGCAGCGCTTGCAGCGTTTCCTGGATGAGCTGCTCAGCTGACTCAAGATTAACAATACCATGCATGTGCTGATCAAGCTCGGCCTGCATGCTGATCACTGCGCCGTTTAAGCTCTCATTACTGGGCAAGAGATTTTGCGCTGAAATTCGATGCAGCTTAGGCGTCTCTAGTGCGACAAAACCCCAATAGGCGATCTCGCTTAAATTAAACAAGGCATTTACGACCACGATTTTTAAACTTTTTTGCTGACTAAAAAAGCCTGCGTGGTCTAAGCCTTCTAAAGATACCAAGGGTATTTGTAAACCTCGCCAATTGAGCTTGCCGAGCAACCAGTCGGGCGCATCGTCAGCATAGTTTTGCAGCCCCAGCTCATAATCGATAACCTCTGCCACTGCAATGCCGGGCAATAGCACAGACTGCCCCTCAATTGCACAGCTCATGGTAGGCAGTATCGTGTTTGCGGCGTTCTCGGTGTTGGTATCGATGTTGGTATCTGAGCTAGTATCTGCCATAGGGAGTAACTTCTAAAATTCAGTTGCAGGAAAAAAACGTTGATTCAGTTTTTCTGCCAGCACTTTCGCGGTGGCAACTTCGTCAACCTGGCCAGAGGCGATTACCGATTCTGGCATCGCGGCACAAATGCACTCCTCTGGCGCTTGCGCCCAGAGCGGTATATTCGCCTTATCTTTAGCCGCTAGCGCTGCTTTAGCGCCATCGTCACACATGCCGCTGAAAACAATTACACCCAAACGATCGTGAAAATGCTCTGCCAAATTATCGATAATCTGGTCTATATTCGGCGAATAAGGTTTATTCCAACTCTGGTTTAGCAAATAATCAATGCGGCCAAAGGCGTTAACCATAATCGGATTATGCGATGGAATCACAGTCACCACACCTTTTCTGAGCTTTTCACTGGGGCCACAATACGTCACCTCTAGCGATGAATGTTTACCGACAACACCAGGCAGCATTTCATCAAAATTTTCTTCAATATGCTGAGCATAGACAAAGCTTACCGGCAGATCTTCTCGCAGGTGCTGCAAAAATACGCGCACTGCCTCAGGCCCGCCCAATGAAGAAGCTAACACCCAAACCTCTTGCCAGGTCTCTTGCATGACGTCCGCGGCAGTTTGATCGCTTTCCACAGCAGTTGGCGCAGCAGCTAAAGCTTTGCTGAGCTTTTGTTGCAGTCGCTGCGACCATTGCTGAAAGATCAGTCCATCATCACTTGACGGCATATCCTCTGCAATAAAAATCGGTGACTCCGACCACTCCACAAGAGCGTCAAAAACGTCGGCAGCGTCCTTACTGACAACCAGCCACAGCGAGGGAGATAAGGGCGTGGAATCTAGCGTTTGATCTGGCGTTAGCGCATAACTCACTTTTTGCCCGAGCTGATCGACAACAGCGCGCAGCTGCATTTGCTCAGCCGCAGAATCAGCAACAATGCCTATGGTATACTGGCCAAGTTCATGAGACTGCAAAGCTGTTTGATCGGACATGCCATCAAGCCTCTAAAATCTCGGCACCTGTTAGCTCTGAGATTACCCGCAGCACCTCAGTTTCTTGGAACGGTTTGCCAAGATAGCGGCTGGCTCCTAAGGAAATGGCTCTTTCACGATGTTTATCGCCGGTTCTTGAAGTAATCATCACAATGGGTATGTGCTGCTGCGCTGAGTTTCGCCGAACTCGGCTTAACACTTCAAAGCCATCCATACGCGGCATTTCAATATCCAGCAACATTAAATCTGGTAGCTGCTCCATATCAGCAAGCTGCGTCACCGCATCTTGTCCATCCTTGGCAAGCACAACCTCAAAGCCATAGCGCTCTAAGAATCTGGAGGTGACCTTTCTTACCGTTACCGAATCATCGGTAACCATAATTTTCAGCACTCGATCATGCTCAGCCTGCACCTCGTCCAAAGAAGGCTCTGCAACGCGGTCAATGCGTTGACGCTGGCTCTCTTCACGAATCAGCGCCAACATATCAAGAATGACCACGACGTCACCGTTACCCATCACCGTGGCACCGGTAAGCCCCTCAACCATGCTAAATTGCGGCCCAAGTGATTTCACCACAACCTCTTGCGAGCCCAGCAGATGATCAACCTGCACCGCAACGCTGTAATCTGATGAGCGAACCAGAATCACCGGCAGCGGAGCAGTTTTACCTTCAAGATTAGCGCCGTTAGACTGCTGAAGCAGCTCGCCCATATACCGTAAATTGTACTGCTGCGAGGCATACTCAAAGGGTGGCGCATCAGGCTGATAATACGCTTCTAACTCGTACGGGCTAACCCTAACAATACCGTCTATAGTGTTAAGTGGAATAGCATAGGTGTTACCACCGCTTACAACCATTAATGCTCGGTTGACCGAAACGGTAAATGGCAATCTGACGATAAAGCGCGTGCCCTTACCTGCAGCCGACTCAATCTCAATCAAGCCACCCATTTGTTTTATCTCAGAGTGGACAACATCCATGCCGACACCTCGACCGGATATTTGCGTCACTTGCTCAGCAGTGGAAAACCCTGCCTGAAGAACAAACTGCGCGATTTCTTGCTCAGAAAGCTGCAGGTTTGGATCGAGTAAGCCACGCTCAATCGCTTTTTGACGAACCGCGTCAATATTAATACCGGCGCCATCATCGGCCAGCGTCAACACAACTTCACCACCTTCACGAATTAACGATAAGGTGATATTACCGACCTCAGATTTACCTGAGGACACCCGCTGCGAGGTATTTTCAATACCGTGATCGACAGCGTTTCTAAGCATATGCTCTAGCGGCGCTATCATTCTGTCTAATACGGTTCTATCAAGTTCACCCTCGGCATTTTCCACGGTAAACTCTATTTTTTTGCCTAGCTCGTTGGCAACCTGCCTAACGATTCGGCGAAGCCGTGGAACCATTCTTGAAAATGGCACCATTTGCGCGCGCATCAAGCCTTCTTGCAGCTCATTATTAGTGCGACCCATTTGCAGTAAAATGGTCTCAATATCACGCATCTTGCCACTGATAGTTTCAGCGATATCGTCTAAGTCAGAGGCAGATTCAATCAGCGATTTTGACAACTGCTGCATCGATGAGTAGCGGTCCATCTCAAGCGGATCAAAGCTTTCCTGGCCTTCCACTTCCATCTGCTCATAACGTGATGTGATTTGCGCCTCGGTTTCAATTTCCATCCGCCGCAGCTGGCCATGAATACGGTCTACCGTGCCATCCATCTCATCCAGTGAAAAGCCCATCTCGCTCATTACTTCCTCGACACGTGATCGGCTGATAAGATTTTCACCGGCAAGGTTTATCATACTCTGCAACTGATCTGGCGAGAGCTTGATTTGATCGGCACTAACGCCTGCCTTGTCTTTATTTAAACTCTCAACAAAGCTGCGGGTGACGTCAATCGCAGCTTGACTCACCTTAGTATTCAGCACGGACACATCGAGATCGGCTCGAATGGGTACCACATTACTGGTTTGGCTAATCGATTGTTTCGCAGCTGAGCTTAATAATTCAGTGACGCGTTCAACTTCTTTTAATAAGCCGGTTAAATTATCTTGATACTCTTGCACCTGCTCAATAAAAGCGGGTGAGTCAAGTTGCTTATCCCGCTCTGCATTGATAACAAAGGTCTCAAAGTCGTGACTGACATCACCCACCTCTGCCATGCCGCTGACCCTGGCACCACCTTTTAAGGTATGGAGCAACCTCTTCATCTCTTCAATGGCGGCTGCGAAATCGCCTTGTGCCTGCAGCTCAGCAATCGAGGCATCGATACCGGCTAATTGATCGTTAGCCTCGTCAATAAACAATGCCATTAATTCGGTATCAATATCGTGTAAGTCAAGCTGCAGCGTGGTTTCGATATCATTAACATCTAAGGCTACATCTTGATCAACCACCAAGGTTTGACTCGCTACAAATGCTTGCTGTGTAGCAACTGGCTCGACTAAAGAGGTATCTGGCGCAGTATCAACTTCTGGCTCATAACTCAATAGTGCATCAAAACCACGATTCAGCTGTTGCTGCTGAAAGCTGAGCTGATCAAAGAATGACTGATCAAACTGCTGTGTAAGCTCATACTGTTCAATGAAGGCTTCGTATTCATGACATAGATTACCGAGTCGCGACAACGATGATAAACGCGCACCACCTTTCAGCGTATGCAAATGTCGCTTCACCGCATCTATCACTGACGCATTCGACTCATTCGAATGACTGCCTTGCCAGCTTTGGATTTCACGATCTAAATCATCGACTAAGGCTTTTGCCTCTTCGGTGAATATCTCGAGGGTTTCAGGGTCTGCAGCAGATACTTCTTGCAATAAGGCATCAACATCAAGTTCTGATTGAGACGACAATGGTTGCGCATTTGAGGCTGCACTCTCAGCAGTATGGATATGCTCATCATCTTGAGCAGCCAAGCTCGAATGCGATAAACTCTCGCTGACCGACAGCACAGAATCTGTCGGTTGATCCGCTACCAACATCAGTTGGCCTAAGCGTAGCTGAAAATCATCGAGTTGGGCAAAAAAAGCTGCATCATACTGCTGTTTTATCTGCTGCGATTCGATCAGTGATTCAAAGTCATGCACTAAGTCGCCCATAACCGATAGCTCCGCCAATCTTGCACCACCTTTAAAGGTATGAAGATTACGCAACACAGCGTCTATATTCGGACATTCGCCTTGCTCAGCCACCCATAAGGACACCAGATCATCTAACTCATCATGCAGCTCTCTGGCTTCCTCGAGAAAAATATCTAACATTTCATCGTCAGCGGCCAAGAACTGCTGTGCAAAACGCAGGACTTCATCATTAGTGACCGTTGCGAGCTTATTGGTATTGTCAGCCGTAAGCTCGGAAGCTGGGCCATCACTGATTTCCGCATTGACAGCGACGGTTTCGTCTAGTGCCAATTCAATATCTTGCTCAGCGCTTGCTTCAATAGCTTGTTCAGCCGCTTGCTCAGGTGTCTGTTCAGGCAATAGCTCATCACCTAATGCTGCATCTGAAGGAGCGTCTGTGATGTCAGCTTCATCGCCAGGTGCATCCAGGGCTGTAAACTGATAGTCTTCAAGCCTTGCTACGAGATCATCGGCAGCCAATAGCTTCTGATTTGCCGCAATCAAGTCCAGCATACTTTCTAAACCATCAAAGGTTTGCTCTAATAAGTCGGCTACAGATTCAAATTGTTCGGGACCAGCCTGTATTGGCAACAACTGCTGATAAAATGCCGACAGCGCACTGGCTAACTCAGCCAACTCAGGATAATTATTCTGGGCTGCACTGATGGATAAATCATCTAGCAATGCTGGCGCATCGGCAGTTGTCGTAGAATCAGCACCTTGCGCCTGAAGTGAATGATTGATTGCCTCAAGCGCAGTCATACATCGCAGCGCTTCGTTGATCATCTCAAACTGCTTGTCATGTTGCACCGCATCATCGCTACTGCTGCTGGTGCAAATTTTTTGCTGATGCAAGGCGTCTAAATCGGCAAGGAAACCCTCAACACGCTGGTGGTGAACGGTTTTATATTCGGCAATGGCCTGCAGCTCGTCTAACAGGATTGTTTCAGCCTGCATGAGTATGGCCAAAATATCAGCGTCAACGGCAATTTGGTAATTGGCTAAGTCTTTAACGATCTGCTCTAATGGCGAGGTAAGCCGCGCCATCGTTTGCATTTCAGCCATATGTGCACTGCCTTTTAAGGTGTGAAAGGCGCGCTGCAAGTCATGACTGATAGTAATATCACTAAACGCAGGTTCTAAGTCGGCAAGGTAGTCACTGAGGCATCGGATATGCACAGTGGCTTCCTCAATAAAAATGCCGACAATTTCTTCATCAAAATTCTGCTCTGCGATTGGCTCTGATGGCAATAATGCTGCAGGCTCGACCTCAGTTATATCTGTCTCATTGCTTTGCTCATCATGCACAGCTGCTGCATGCCGCTCTGCTTCAAAATCAATTTCAGGCTCAGATTCAAACTCAGACTGAAAATTTGCGCTGACTAACGCGTCAGACTCGACCAGATTCAATGCAGAATCAGCCTGCTCGATATCTAGTGCAACGACTCCCGCCTCGTTTTCTGCTACCTCTTCGACTACTGAGTCGTCAGTTACCACGGCCGCAGTTGCAACTTCAGGGTCATTAGCGACCTCTAACAATGCCGCTGCATCTGATGTATCGACAACTATTTCGGCGTTTTGCAATGCC
>JABSRR010000062.1 GCA_013215025.1 Pseudomonadales bacterium | reverse complement strand
GCCATTCAGAAAAGTGGTGAGGGTAATTTCTTTGCCGATGATGAAGTGGATGTTATTGCTGATGAGGTGCTTGACGAAGTTGATGAGTCTTGGGCGGATGAATTGCTCGATGAAGCAGAGGCTATGCCGGATTTGGTTAAGCCGATCGACGACCCGAATAATATTGATGAGTTCTCTGATGCGCTATTGCTCGACAATGCTGATGCCGATGCAGAACTTGATAAGTCAGGTCTGCTTGGCCGTATTACGCCGGAACCGCTAGAGCTTGAAACGCGACGTGATTTCTCAACCTTAGCGTCGATGGCCTGGACGCTACTATTGCTCTGTTTATTGGCAGGCTTAATCACACAAACCTTATATTTTAAGCGCGATGATTGGTCGCGTCACCCAGAGCTGCGCTCGGGTTATTTGCAGATGTGTGAATGGCTGCAATGTGAGTTGCCGCCGCAGTTCGATATTAATGATATTTCTGCCAGCAACACGCATCAAAAAAGTCATGCTGTCTACAATAATGCCTTGGTGATCGAGACGGTTATCACCAATCATGCAACCATACGACAGCCATTTCCAAATATTGAGCTGATGTTTCGCGATCAAAATAAGCGCGTGATTGCGGCGCGCCAATTTACTCCTGATGAGTATTTGCGTGGCCAAATTGCCAGCAGTAAAACCATGCCGAAGCGGCAGCCGATTCGAGTTGCCATTGAGTTAGACGATCCAGGTGCTGCCGCCACCGAATACGAGCTGCTTTTGAGCTACTAGGCGCTGAGCAAACTATAGCGCATTCGCAATCGCATACATTCGCAATAGCATATAAGTTGACCAAGTTGGCAGCTTATATGCGCGATTTCGGCGGCATATTTACATTGTAGAAAAAATATACAGTTTCTGTCTGTTCAACACTACCATCTTGGTTTTTCTGGCGGTATGATAGCCACCCCCTGAGTGAGCTGCTGAATTTTTGCACAATCTGATCAAGCGGATTGCTGCGCAGTATCTCACCAGATGTTGTACCAATCTTTATACCCATAACAAACGCTTGGCTAATGATCCATATAGGTTCACACACTCTTCCTTCTCAAGCCCTATTGGCGCCAATGGCTGGGGTTACTGATGTGCCTTTTCGTCAGCTTTGTCAGCAATATGGCGCGGGTCTCACCACTTCAGAAATGCTGATTGCCGATACCGAGCTTTGGCAAAGTCGAAAGTCCACTCAGCGTTTACAAACGGTTGCTCATCAGACCTTGCCGAATAGTATGCAAATTGTTGGCTATGACCCCGACATGCTATGTCAGGCTGCTGTCGCGGCAGTGGCTCACGGCGCTGAGATTGTGGATATCAATATGGGTTGTCCGGCGAAAAAAGTCTGTAAACGCGCGGCTGGCTCTGCTCTGCTCAAAGACGAGGCCTTAGTGGCTGCCATTTTGAACCGGGTGGTTGAGGCCATGGCAGAGCACGCTATTCCGGTAACCTTGAAAATTCGCACCGGCTGGGATGAACAGAGTAAAAATGCGGTTACCATTGGTAAAATTGCTGAACAGGCTGGTGTGCAGGCGCTGGCCATTCATGGCCGCACCCGTGCGATGCGTTTTAACGGTCATGCAGAGTATCAGACCATCGCCGAGGTTAAGCAGGCAATATCTATTCCGGTGATAGCAAATGGCGATATTGGCTCAGTCGAAAAAGCCTTACTTATTTTAGCCGAGACTGGCGTAGACGGCGTGATGTTGGGTCGGGGAGCGCAAGGGCGGCCATGGATTTTTCAACAAATCAGTCAAGCCTTGCAACAGCAAACGATTACCGAGCCCAGCTTTGCTGAAAAGCAGCGGGTTATGAGCACGCATCTTCAAGCTTTGCATAGCTTCTATGGTGACTACTTGGGCTTACGCTTTGCAAGAAAACATATGGTTTGGTATCTGCAACAGCTAAATATGGATCGGGCTATCAGCAAACAATTTAACGCGCTTGATTCACTGCAAGCGCAGCTGCAGTTTGTCGCGGCATTAACTGAGCCAGCGACAGATATTGCAGCATCTATTCATTAATGATTACGAGTAAAACAAGATTAGGGTGATTTATGAAACATCAAGTTTTCGACCTAGCTGAACTGGATCGCAAAGCGTTTGAACGAAAGAAACAAGAGCGTTTAGCGAAAGAGCGTCAGGCGCAGCAACGATTAGAGCAAGAGCGTGCACTACAGGCGGCCAATCAGTCAGACTCACCACTGGCCGATGCGCAGTCGATTCGAGAGTCGGTTGCAGCGGCGATGGATACCTATTTTAAAGATTTAGATGGTCAAAAAGCGGTTGATGTGTACCAAATGGTGTTGGCTGAAGTAGAAGAGCCTTTATTGAAAGCGGTGATGCAATACACCCGCAAAAATCAAACCAAGGCTTCAAATATTCTGGGTCTTAATCGCGGCACCTTGCGCAAAAAACTAAAACAATACGGCATGCTATAAACGCTTGCCGAATTGTGATTCAACAATAATACAATGATTTAACAGCGCGTTGCTCAACGCGCTTGCATATGGAGTACCCCCATGACCGATCTGGTTGCGGTTAAACGCGCATTAATCAGTGTTTCAGATAAATCTGGCATCGTCGAATTTGCCCAAGCATTGCTCGCACAAGGCGTTGAGCTATTATCTACAGGAGGCACCTTCCGCCTACTGCAGCAAAACGGTCTCGCGGTGACCGAAGTGTCAGATTACACTGGCTTTCCGGAGATGATGGATGGCCGAGTCAAAACCCTGCACCCCAAAGTGCATGGTGGCATTCTTGCCCGGCGCGGACAAGATGAGTCGGTGATGGCTGAGCACGGTATCAATGCGATTGATATGGTTGTGGTTAACCTCTATCCGTTTGAGCAAACAGTCGCCAACCCTGACTGCAGCTTAGCCGATGCGGTAGAAAATATTGATATCGGTGGGCCAACTATGGTGCGTGCGGCGGCAAAAAATCATGCGCACGTGAATATTGTCGTAAATGCCAGTGATTATGCAGATATCATTGCTGAAATGCAGACAAATAATGGCGCTACTTCTTTGGCAACGCGTTTTAATCTGGCGATCAAAGCTTATGAGCATACCGCTGCATACGATGGCGCGATTGCTAACTATTTTGGTCATCAGGTGCCCGGTGGTAACGATGATTTTGCGCGTACTATCAATTTGCAATTTATCAAGCAACAAGATATGCGTTACGGCGAGAATTCTCATCAGCGCAGTGCATTTTATGTCGAGCACGCACCCGCGGCAGGCTCGATTGCCACAGCGCAGCAAATACAGGGTAAGGCACTGTCGTACAATAATATTGCTGACACAGACGCAGCGTTAGAAACGGTTAAGCAGTATGCCGAGCCGGCCTGCGTCATTGTTAAGCATGCCAACCCCTGTGGTGTGGCAGTGTGCGATAATATTTTGTCAGCTTATCAAAAAGCCTTCGCTACCGACACTGAGTCGGCTTTCGGCGGCATTATTGCGTTTAATCGAGAGCTTGATGCTGCAACGGCTCAGGCGATTTGCGATCAACAATTTGTTGAAGTGATTATTGCGCCTAGCATCAGTGAAGCAGCAAAAGCTGCAGTTGCGGAAAAGAAAAATGTTCGCTTATTGGCCTCTGGTGAGTGGCAAGATGCCGCGGCAGAGTTTGACTTTAAGCGCGTCAATGGCGGGCTGCTGGTGCAGGATCGTGATCTTGGCGTGATCACCGAAGCCCAGCTAAACGTTGTCACTCAGCGCCAGCCCACAGCGGATGAAATTCGCGACTTATTATTCACCTGGAAAGTTGCGAAAATGGTCAAATCAAACGCCATTGTGTATGGTAAAGATGGCCGCACCATCGGTGTCGGCGCCGGTCAGATGAGTCGCGTAAACTCAGCGCGCATCGCGGCGATAAAAGCTGAGCACGCAGGTTTAAGCGTGGCCGGTTCATGCATGGCCTCAGACGCTTTCTTCCCATTTCGTGACGGTATTGATAATGCCGCCAGTGTCGGCATCAGCTGCGTGATTCAGCCAGGCGGTTCGATTCGCGATGAAGAGGTCATTGCAGCAGCAGATGAAGCTGGTATGGCAATGGTGTTTACCGGCATGCGCCATTTCCGCCATTAAGCCTAGCAACGAGGTAGAGAACGGCTGTATGAATATTTTAGTGATTGGTAGTGGCGGGCGCGAACATGCCTTAGCCTGGAAAGCAGCGCAATCGGCGCAGGTAAATACGGTGTTTGTGGCGCCAGGTAATGCAGGTACCGCGTTAGAGCCAGGTTTAGAGAATGTTGCAATTGCTGGCGATGATTTTGCCGCATTGGCTGACTTTGCCAAATCTCAACAGGTTGGCTTGACGATTGTTGGGCCTGAGCAGCCATTGGTTGACGGCATCGTCGACTTTTTTCAGGCGCAGGGGCTTGCTTGTTTTGGCCCGTCGCAGGGTGCGGCGCAGTTAGAGGGCTCTAAGGCATTTACCAAAGACTTTTTGGCGCGGCATAATATACCGACGGCGGCATACCAAAACTTTACTGAAGTCGAGCCAGCACTGGCCTATTTACGTCAGCAAGGCGCGCCGATCGTTGTTAAAGCGGATGGCCTTGCTGCCGGTAAAGGTGTGATAGTGGCAGAAACTTTGGCTGAGGCAGAGGCGGCGGTTCGTGACATGCTATCGGGCAATGCCTTTGGCGAGGCGGGCTGTCGCGTGGTGATTGAAGAATTTCTGACCGGCGAAGAAGCCTCGTTTATTGTGATTGTTGACGGCAAGCATATTGTGCCGATGGCAACCAGCCAAGATCACAAGCGTGTGGGTGAGGGTGATATCGGTTTAAATACGGGCGGCATGGGTGCCTACTCGCCAGCACCGGTTGTGACCCCTGCCGTGCATCAGCGTATTATGCAAGAAGTGATTGAGCCAACGGTTGCCGGCATGGCGGCTGAAGGCAATGACTATACCGGATTTTTATACGCGGGGCTGATGATCGCAGCTGACGGTTCACCGAAGGTGATTGAGTATAACTGCCGTTTTGGTGATCCAGAAACGCAGCCAATTATGATGCGGCTACAGTCAGACTTAGTGGCGCTATGTCAGGCGGCGGTGGCCGGTGAATTAGCCGGCGTGGATACCGCGTGGGACTCGCGCGCTGCGGTTGGCGTGGTGATGGCTGCGGGTGGTTACCCCGGTAGCTATGACAAAGGTTTGCCTATTAGCGGTATTCCGAGTGCAACAGCGGTGCAAAAAGTGTTTCATGCAGGCACGAGCCTGCAGTCAGATCAAACTGTCACATCAGGTGGGCGCGTACTCTGTGCTACCGCGCTTGGCGAGTCTGTCAGTCAGGCAGCAGAATTAGCCTATCAACAGGTGGCTCAGATACAATGGCAGGATGCATTTTACCGTAAGGACATCGCTTGGCGTGCAATTGAACGAGAGCAAGCATAATAGATCCATTATCCAGCTCAGCCTGTGGCTCATAGGCTTAGTGCTTGGCTGCATGGCTGTGCAGCTAA
Organism: Pseudomonadales bacterium; assembly: GCA_013215025.1. NCBI lineage: Bacteria > Pseudomonadati > Pseudomonadota > Gammaproteobacteria > Pseudomonadales > Pseudomonadales bacterium. Next base: position 6,810 of record JABSRR010000062.1, on the reverse strand, counting down.
GCCATGCTGCATCAGTTATTCAAATCAAATCAGCCGATCCCAATATCAATTATTCGCTGAGCAGCGCAGTGGACGTTTTAGCTGAGCCGCCTGCAATAGATGCAGCTCAGCTGAGCTCGGTACAGACATTACTCGAGGCGCCGTTAAAACATCAGTTCTATCCATTAGATCTCGAAAATAGCGATCAACTTGCCAGGCTAGACCCTAGTTTAAATCCGCTGTGGTTGCGGTTTGCACTTAACAACCAGTTGGCAGTAAGCACAGACCTATGGTTGTCGCTGCAGCCAACAGAGCATGGCGAGTTGCAGTTGTACCAAGCCATCTATCAAGCGGGTCAGCTGCAGAGTCTAACGCCCTTGCAGCGAATCATTAACGAAGGTCAGGCGCGGGTATATTATCCGCTGTTATTGCCCAGCAACAGTACCAGCGTATTTTTATTGTCGCTGCCAACAGAGCCATATATAAATACTGATATACAGTTGCTAAGGCCTGAGTCGGTGTTGCAATCGCGTGCGATTGAAGCGGCCTACCTGAGTTCGGGTTTGGGTATGATACTGTTACTGTCGATGGTGTTTTACAGTATCTCGATTGATAAAAAATCGTGGCTGTTTTTCTTCTTTGCCAATTATACAATTTGCATGGCATATATTTTGGCAATCAGCTATGTGCTGCAAAAATCATGGTTCAGTGAATACCATGGCTATATGCTGTTTGCGATATACTTATTTACACTTCTGGCGAATTCCAATGGTCTATTGCTAGTCCGCGAATATTTAAGGCTGTTAGGCTGCTTGGGCATTTTTGATAAGCTGATTATTTATGCAATGATAATCAGTTCAGTACTGTATGTAGTTTTATTGTTAGCGGTTGATCAGCCTGACCTTTATACCTGGTTTTTATTTGTGGTCAGTATGCCGCTGTTTATTGTTGCCAGTGGCTATGCAGCAAAGAAATCACAAAGCTTGATTGCCTCAACAATATTTGTATCACGCTTATTTACAGCCGCATTTATGTTTTTTGCATTATTGTATGAGCGCTCGGAGTTTAATTATTATTTGATCCTTAGTCCCATTCCATTAGCCTGGCTGCTGTGGGATTTGGTGATAATGGCCTACTGTTTGTATTGGCTGCAGAAAAGTATCTACAGCCACCGGCAACATAATCAACAGCTATTGCAAATTAATGAGGTGAAGCATAAGGCCCAACAGCAGGTATTTAGCCAGCTAAGCCAAGACTTACGCACCCCAATGAGCGCCATTATTGGCACCTCTGAAATTATAAAAAATACTGCGACAGGTGATGAGGAACTACAGCGGCATATTGAAGGTATTGAAAAATCTGCGCATAGCGTATTGAATAAAATTACCGATATTTACCATCGCACTAAATCGTTTCAAGAAAGTGAATATATTGAGACAGCGCCGTTTGAAATTCATTACTTGATTGAGCAATGTGTTGAGGGTTTCAGTAATGATATAAAAAAGCGCGCCTTAGAATTAATTTTAGATATTGATCCAAATATACAGGCTATTTTGGTTGGCAACAGTTTTTACCTGCGAACAATTTTAGTTGAGTTGTTAGAAAATGCGGTGCAGGCAACTTCGCAGGGTCATATTATTTTGCGTGCTGAGAGTGACCCACAAGAGCCCGAGAAAATTCTCTTTACCATCGAAGATACCGGACGCGGCATTGAGTCATCCTTGCTTGAAAAGTTGAATCAGCATCAACGTTTAGAGGCAATTCAGGGCAATGAGTCATCGATTGAGCTGGTGAAGCAGCTATTATTGCAACTTGATAGTCGCTTGTATGTTAACAGTCAAATCGGTGAGGGTAGTAGTTTCGGTTTTTCCTTATATCTGCCTGTCTCCCAAATGTCGATCAATAATAGCGTGTTTGATAGTGCCTCCTTACAGGCAAAAAGTTTATTGATCGTTGATGATAATCACACCTACTCACGGGTTCTGCGTGCAGCCGCGCAAAGCTGGGGTTTAGAGTCTAAAGAAGTCTATGATGGCACTGAGGCGTTAGCGTTATTCCGTGCGAAAGATAATTTACAGCAGCCGTTTGATGCTATCATCATCGATAACGATATCCCTAATATGCCAGCGATTGAGGTTATACGTAGGATACGAGAGAGCGCTAGTCATCTGCCGGCAGTCATCATGTTGGCAGGATTTTCTCCAGCACCCAGTATGGACGAATGTAAGCAGGCCGGTATTGATATGGTGTTAACCAAGCCGGTCAGTCAGCGCTTAATACAAACATCTTTGGTCAATTTGCTAGATACGCAACGTCAGCAACAAAGCTTAATGTATCAAAAGCCACGTATACTGATCGCCGAGGATAATGATGTTAGTCGACGTGTAATCAGTAAGATGATGGAGATTTTGGACGTTGATTATAAGCTTGTGTCTGACGGTAAATTAGCCGTTGATGCGGTAAAAAAAGAAACCTACGATTTGATCTTAATGGATTGCGAAATGCCGATTATGAATGGCTTTGAGGCCGCTGCGGCAATTCAGCAATGGCAGCAAGTAAAGCATCATCAGGCTACGCCCATTGTTGCATTAACCGCGCATGTGTTTGAGGAGCATGAGCAACGCTCGATATCGGCAGGTATGCAAGATTTTCTAGAAAAGCCCATTAAGTTAGATGCCCTAACGCAGCTGATCGATAAATACTCAAAGCTTTAGTGCTACGCGGCGTGGTGAATGCTATTAAGTTTTATTGCTTTTTCGCGCTTTGCAATATCAGACCAGTGAATAATTTCTAACCATCCAGCATCATCTTCTAACATAAACGTACAATTTTCGATCCAATCGCCGTCGTTACAATACAATACTCCATTTTCTTGTCGTATGTTTGGATGATGGATGTGGCCGCATATAACACCATCTAGATGTTGTTTTTTAGCCAATTGCATGGCGGCTTGCTCAAAGCAGTTAATCGCCGCTTGTGCATTTTTGACGCGATTTTTAATATACGTTGCTAAGGACCAGTAGTTGAAGCCAAGCTTTTTTCGCATCTTATTATTGAATCGATTAATGAATAGCAGTAAATCATAAGCGAGATCACCCATGCATTTGATGACACGATTAAATCTAATTACGTTATCAAGCTCATCGCCATGGATAACCAATAGTTTGCGCTTGTCGGCAGTTATATGAATGGCTTGCTGGTGAACTTCAATCTCGCCAAATTTCTCGCCGACAAAATCGCGAAAGTTCATATCATGGTTGCCAGGTATATAAATGACGCGGCAATCTGACTTAGCCATCTTCATCAGCTTACGAATAATTTTATTATGTTGCTCAGGCCAATAAAAGTTCTTGCTCAGCGACCACATGTCAATAATGTCGCCAACTAAGTAGAGAGTCTTACATTCAAGGCGAGTTAACAAATCCAATAAAAATTCGGCTTTGCAGTCCTTGTTGCCAAGGTGAATGTCAGAAATCCATACGGCATTGGCTTTGATTTTATGAGTGTTTAAATATTGCTGTTGATAATAGGCTGACATAGCAAAGGCCCTCACAGTTTTTTTAAACTGTAGTCTTGCTATATGGCACTTAAAAGACAGATTGTTGACACTTTTCTGACAATTTCACAAGATTTTTTCTGTGTGTCATAAATAGCTAGTGATAAAGCCTACTATCGTGAATAGCTGATGCAAACTGGGATAAAGTGGGTAAGTGTTTATGTAACTTAGCTTTGCAGCTTAGTTTCCCAGCTTCTCAGCTTCCCACCCAGCTTTTTTTTACTGCATTGCTGTAAGGCATAGCTCAGTGACTGAGCTTTGGTTTGCTCTTGGGCTTTGTGTTTGCGGTTTTCGCCTCAAGCTTGGCCAATAAGGCTTCAGCTCGGGCCAAAGCGGCTTTGTGATCATGCAGAGATGGTTTGCTGTTGGTAGTAGAATTCATTTCATTTTTGCTCATGGTAGGCACGCTTATCCTTATGCAGATTGAAGCTTTTCTACGTCACAAAAATAAAAATAGTTCAGCCCTTATGTTTTGCAAACAAAATGTAACAATAAATTATTTGCAGGCATAGCAATGGCTTCAATGTAAGTAAATGCTTGCTTACTTGCTAAGTCAATAATCCACTCTAGTTCGCGAATGCCAGAGGCAGGGTCGTGCTGTTGTAGCTGTTGATCAAAGGCGGCATTCGAGGCAGCAGTATATTCGCCGGCAATATTAAAGGGCCCGTAGATGATCAATTGCTGTTCCGGCCGCGCAAGTAAACCAAGATGTTGGAATAGCTGCGCTACCGCATCTTGGCTCATAATATGTAAACTATTGGCTGTGAAAATCGCATCGAAATTCTGCTCTTGTATAGCCTTGGGCCATGCAGTAGCCAGGGCATCAAGTGGCATGCAAGGGGGGGTGTTGGGCAGTTGATAGGCATCCAGCCGGCGCTGAATGCCGAGTATGTTACTGCTAAGATCACTGGTCTGCCAACTGAGTTGGGGTAATGCATTGGCAAAATGCACCGCATGCTGCCCCGTGCCTGAGGCTATCTCTAGCACATGCCTACTGCCACTTAACCATGGCGTGATCTGCTCTAGGATGGGCGTTTGATTGCGCTCGCAGGCAGCTGAGAACGGCAGTGTATGCATCGCTTGCTCAGTCAGCCGGATGATCGCGTAAAAACACCCATTTGTCTTCACTAGACGCTGCCGCCGAGAAATAATAACCGTCTACATCAAATTGTTTTAATGCCTCTGGCTCGGTTATACCGTTCTTCATGATATAAGCCGTCATCAAACCGCGCGCTTTTTTCGCATAGAAACTGATGATTTTATATTGGCCATTTTTTTGGTCTTTAAACTCTGGGTTGATGACGCGTGCCTGTAATTGCTTCGGCTTAACCGATTTAAAATACTCATTAGAGGCAAGGTTAATCAGTGTGTCGGCTTGTTGCGCTTCAAGCTCCTGATTGAGCTTGTTGGTGATTTGCTCACCCCAAAACGCATAAAGGTTTTTGCCACGGCTGTTTTCAAACTTGGTGCCCATTTCCAAGCGATAGGCCTGCATTAAATCAAGCGGTCGCAGCAAACCATAGAGGCCCGATAAGATACGCAAATGCTGCTGGCAAAAATCCAGCTGCTGGTCATTAAAACTGTGTATATCCAGCCCCTGATAAACATCACCGGTAAACGCAAATACGCTTTGACGCGCATTATCAGGCTTAAACGGGCGCTGCCAGTTTAAAAAGCGACCGTAATTCAGGTCAGCCAATTTGGGGCTGATCTTCATCAGGCTTTCAATGTCTGGCGGAGTGAGTGCGCGTAGCTCGTTGATTAGGGTCTCGGACTCATCTAAAAAATCCGGTTCGCTAAAGTTTGTGGTGCTGACTGGGCTGTCAAAATCCAGCGATTTAGCAGGTGAAATCAGAGTAAGCATGGGCATTAACTTCTTTGCTGAAATATTGTTTGCGATCATACACGCAATGCCGATGACTGCAAATTGAGAAATATTTATCGGCGGTATTGGGGCAGTTTATCAAGCTGATGATACTGTATGTAAATGCGAATCAAATGCAATTATTTGCAATCTGTAAAAATTGCTTTATGATCCGCCTCACGATTTAGGTTGTTGGTGCTGCACAATACCTCTAAAGGTATTGTCAGTTAAACGGGAAGTCAGATGAGCTGACACTGCCCTCGCAACGGTGATAGGTATTCGCAGAGAATATCTTAAGTCCGATACCGGCCTTTAACCTTGTCAAAGTTGCGATGGGCGACTTTCCGGCAGTCAATCAAACACATATCTTGCACAGTCTTATCGACAGGCTGTTCACTATCATCTTGCATTCGATGTGTGCTTGCCGTTTTCGCCCTAGTTCAGATTCATGAAACGATGTATTAGGGGAACACATGTCATCAAGATTTCATCATTTGTACCGTCCTTTGCGGCAAACTATATTGCCGTTTTCTTTAGTGTCTAGTGCTTTTATTGTCTCGCCTGTGCTTGGCCAGGATTCGCCAGAGACAGCCGCGCAAACGGAGGAAGTAGTTGTGACGGGCGTGCGCCAGCGTTTACAGCAGACTGGCGCTTTAGCGGATACGATTATTAAAACTGAAGTGATTGGCGTGAATGCGATCGAGCATAAAAATGCGGTCAATCTCAGCGAAGCGATTGATAACTCCCCCGGTGTGCGAGTGTCTAATGACTGCTCTATGTGTGGTTTTAAGCGCATCATGTTAAACGGACTGCGTGGCGATCAAACCACTATTTTGGTCGATGGCCTACCAACGCATACTTTAATTTCAGGCTATTACGCGGTGGATGCGATTCCCACCACCGGCATTGATCGCATAGAAGTGGCGAGAGGCGCAGGAGCATCGTTAATCGCGCCAGAGGCGATTGGTGGTACCGTGAATATTGTGACCCATGAAGCAGAAGACACGGGGCTTACGATAGATTTATCGGCGGGTGAAAATGGTTATCAGAAGGTAGGCTTTTTAGGCACGGCAGTCAGTGATGACCAAGCCACGCGAGTCACCATGATTGGCCAGTATGACGACCGGGAACAATTCGATGCCGATGATAACCGCGTCAGTGAATCACCGTCGATGGAAAATAGCAGCTTAATCGCGCGTATCAGTCACGATTTGACCGCCAAGGATAATATTATTTTACGCTATGCCACCATCAGCTCAGAGGTGTTTGGTGGGCCGGTATTGGGCAAACGCTTTGCTGATGGAGAAGCCTCAAGTATTGGTGCTGTAATAAGCCGCTTTGATGATAGCCCCAGCGCCACGCAAGATTTATTCGCCAATGGTGATGTTGAGAATAACTTTACCGGCAAAGC
>JABSRR010000061.1 GCA_013215025.1 Pseudomonadales bacterium | reverse complement strand
GTTAATACCTTAGTTGGGATGGTTCGAAACACCGCACCTGCGCCGCGATTCTGATTAAATGCATTGACACGAAAACGTGAAACGCCAGGCACCTCAAAGGAGAAATCCGTTTCCCAAAATTCCTCAAAATCTTTGCGCTGCTTATCATTCATGATCTCGTAAATCAGACCATGTACTTCTGTATGGTCCATAGGAGGAAGATTAATCCGTCTTACATCACCATCAACGCGAATCATCGGCGGCAGTCCAGCCGACAAATGTAAATCAGATGCCCCTTGTTTAGCGCTAAACGCGAGTAGTTCGGTTATATCCATAGCAACCCTCTAGAGAACATAGTGGTAATTTCGGTAATTTGATATGATCTTTGTTTTTATGATTAGCGGTCAATCCTAATCTATGCAGGCATTAGAACACAATATCCAATCGCTGAAACAGCGCATTAAAAGCGCATGCAATCTCGCTAACCGTGACGAAGATTCCGTTTATCTGTTACCGGTCAGTAAAACCCGCAGTATTTTTGAGCTACAGCACTGCATCGATTTGGGTTTTAAGCAATTTGGTGAAAATTATTTAAATGAGGCCAAGGTCAAAATAGAGGCTCTGCCTGAGTCAATCGAATGGCATTTTATTGGCCCGCTGCAGTCAAATAAATCGCGCTATATTGCTGAACGTTTTAGCTGGCTACAAAGCCTTGATCGAGCAAAACTTGTGACGCGACTGAATACGCAGCGCCCAGCTGAACTACCGCCACTAAACGTGCTGATTCAAGTCAATATTAGCCAAGACCCGAATAAATCTGGCGTAGAGCTTAAGCATATTACAACTCTTGCGGCCGAAGTCGCGCAAGCTGAGCGATTATCGCTGAGAGGCTTGATGACGATTACCCAACAAGACTTAACAACTGAGCAAAAGGCCGCTGAATTTCAAACCATGCAGCAAGCTTTCACCCAACTGCAACAGCTTTACCCAAGCTGCGATACTTTATCAATGGGGATGTCCGGCGATTTAGAGCTTGCAATTCAGCATGGTGCCAGCATGATACGCATCGGCAGCGATTTTTTTGGCCCCAGAAACAATTAAGAGACATTATGAATCTACATATCGCATTTATCGGTGCGGGCAATATGGCCAGCGCCATTATTGGCGGACTATTAGACAGCGGCATGGCGGCGCAGCAAATTATCGCGGCAGACCCCTTCCAGCCGCAACTGGATAAAGTTCGCACCAGCTTCGGCATTGCAACCACCGACGACAACACCAAGGCCATCGAGCACGCAGATATTGTAGTGTTAGCAGTAAAACCTCAGTTAATGCAATCCCTGTGCAATGAGATACGAGATGCTGTCGCAGCCCGCGCTCCTTTGCTTATTTCAATTGCCGCAGGCATTAACTGCGAAATGTTTGCCAAATGGCTAGGCTCAGAGATTGCCCTCGTTCGCTGTATGCCCAACACCCCTGCCTTGGTTAACGCCGGCGCCACCGGCTTGTATGCCAATCAGCAGGTAAGCCTGCAGCAAAGGCAACAAGCTGAGCAACTGTTAACCAGCATCGGCTTAACTGAGTGGGTTGATCAAGAAACTTTACTAGATGCGGTGACCGCCTTGTCAGGCTCGGGCCCGGCGTATTTTTTCCTGTTAATGGAAGCCATGATTGCAGCGGCTGAAAACTTAGGCCTTAATCGTCAAAGCGCCGAAAAACTGTGTCTGCAAACCGCACTTGGCGCCGCTAAAATGGCTATAACAGCGGATGACGACGTGGCTGAATTACGACGCAAAGTGACATCGCCGAATGGTACTACCGAAGCTGCCATTAACAGCTTTATCAACGATAACTTTGATGCTGCAGTGACTGCAGCCTTAGCTGCTGCGGATGCTCGCAGTAAAGCCATTGCCAAAGAAATGGCTACCGAACAGTAATAAGATTAGGGCAATAATGTGAGTGAATTGGCTGATATTGTAAATTATGTAGTGAGCAGCCTAATTGGCGTGTTTAGCCTATTGGTGCTACTGAGATTCGTATTCCAACTGGTTAAGGCTGATTTTTTCAACCCTATCTCTCAGGGCATTGTAAAAATCACCTCGCCAGCACTAAAGCCGCTTCGACGCGTAATACCTGGCCTGGCGGGCCTTGATATTGCTGCATTGGTGCTGGTTATTGCCTTAAATATGCTAAGCATTGTGATTACCCTATTGCTGGCAGGGCAGAACTTTAGCTCGGCTATCATGTTGATTGCTGTGGTCAGCGTATTAAAGCTCTTTGCCGCACTGTTGAACATTGCCTCTTTTTGCATGCTTGGCAGCATCATCTTAAGCTTTGTTGCGCCGATGAGTCAGCATCCTGCTGCTATCTTACTGCAACAAGTGGCCGAGCCGATTTTCGCGCCGTTTCGCAAATTACTGCCCGATATGGGCGGCATCGATTTATCACCCATTTTTGCCTTTTTATTACTCGGCGTGATGACCAAACTTCTTGCCATTCTGGCTGCTCAATTTGGCATACCCGTTGGCACTATGTGGCTATTTGTATTTATCGGAGTCTAAGCTATGAGCGAGCCTTTAATAGATGCTATACAGTTTAATCAAGACGGCCTTGTGCCGGCGATAGCGCAGGATGCCGATAGCGGCGAAATACTGATGATGGCATGGATGAATGCCGAATCAATACGGCTCAGTATGGCTGAAAATCGGGCGATTTATTATTCTCGCTCGCGGCAAGCACTGTGGCGTAAAGGCGAGCAATCAGGCCATATACAAGAACTGAAAGCGCTGCTATTAGACTGCGATGGCGACACCATATTATTGAAAGTGAAACAAATTGGTGATATCGCCTGCCACACTGGCCGTCGCAGCTGTTTTTATCAACAATTTGATGGGCAGAGCTGGCAAACCATTAGCGATGTGCTGAAAGACCCAAACACTATTTATTAGCAATGACTAGGACAAACTATGAAAGACGTACTGTCTGAACTTGCTGCTGTACTTGATCAGCGGAAAACTGCCGACCCTGAGACATCGTACGTAGCCTCTTTGCACCACAAGGGCCTGAATAAAATACTCGAAAAAGTCGGTGAAGAAGCTACCGAAGTCATTCTGGCTGCAAAAGACGCCGAGCAAAGCAAAGATTGTCATAATCTAGTGTACGAAACTGCTGACCTGTGGTTTCATTGTTTAATCATGTTAAGTGAGCTGGATCAATCGCCGCAGGCAGTGCTCGACGAACTCGCGCGGCGCTTTGGATTGTCAGGCATAGACGAAAAAGCCAGCCGGCCTAAATAAGCTATATTATAGAGGTAAGCAACTATGGGTTTTGGCATCAAAGAACTACTGATTGTCTTGGTCATTGTAATCTTATTATTCGGCACCAAGCGCTTAAAAAACATTGGCACTGATCTAGGCTCTGCGATCAAGGGTTTCAAAAAGTCAATTTCAGATGAGGATGCGCTGAATAACGAGCCACAAAACACCAAGCTAGACGCCACCTCAGATCAGGCTGACATTGACAGCACAGCCAGCGACGTATCTAAACAGCAAGATAAGTAAGCCAGGCGATGTTTGATATTGGCTTTATCGAACTTCTGCTTATAGCGGTAGTTGGGCTATTAGTCTTAGGGCCCGAACGCCTGCCGGTAGCCATCAAAACGGTCGCACTTTATGTCGGCCGACTAAAGCGCGCCTACCATGGCGTCAAAGCCGATATAGAACGTGAAATTGGTGCCGACGAAATCCGTCAACAGCTGCATAACGAAGAAATTATGCAAACGCTGGAATCTACCAAAGCTCAACTCAAGGATATTGATCAAGACATTCAGGCCACTGAGGCAATTGAACAGACCGCCAGCTGGTATCAAGACGCTGAGGCCGCATTGAACCGGTCTGATACTGAAAAGACTGCCTCGGTGACTTCAGCGCAGACCAATTCGCCATCTGAGCAAGCAAAGCCCTAATCCATGAGTCAAGATCCGCACACCGACCCTAACCTTGATCAAGATGATCAAACTGATGCTCACAATACACCTAATACAGCCGATAAAGCTCAGCCCTTAAGTGCACACCTGATTGAGTTGCGTAAACGACTACTACGCGCCATATTGCTGGTTTTGCTCGTCTTTATTGGCCTGTTCAGTTTTGCTAACGACATTTATCACCTTGTCGCCACGCCACTGCTGGCAAGCCTGCCCGAAGGCAGTCAAATGATTGCAACGGAGGTAGCCTCACCTTTCTTAACGCCGTTCAAGCTCACTCTCGTGGTGGCGTTTTTTATTGGCATGCCGCTGATATTATTTGAGCTGTGGGGCTTTATTGCGCCGGCGCTTTACCAGCATGAAAAACGCTTATTTTTGCCTGTCATTGCCTGTTCGATATTGCTTTTCTATGCCGGCATGGCGTTTGCGTATTTTGTTGTATTTCCATTAATTTTTGCATTTTTTGCCGCAGCCGGTCCAGAAGGTGTAGCCTATACGCCCGATATCAGCCAATTCTTAGCCACTGTATTAAAGCTGTTTTTTGCCTTTGGTCTAGCTTTTCAAATTCCTATTTTAACCATGGTTCTGATTCGTACCGGAGCTGCAACTGCCGCCTCGCTAGCGAATAAACGCCCATATGTTATCGTCGCATGCTTTGTTGTAGGCATGCTGCTAACCCCGCCAGACCCGATCTCACAGTGTTTAATGGCTGTGCCAATGTGGTTACTGTTTGAATTAGGACTTTTATTTGGCCGCTTTATTAAAGCGCGATAAAGCGTTGTAAATTATCCAACAGGGTCTAAAATCGGTACAGATTAATAGTAGAATCGCCATGAATATCAGCCACTTAGATGAAGAACAACAGCGTCAGCGTTTAAAACAGCTGCGCATAGATCATCGCGCCCTTGATCAACAAATCATTGCCTGTAGCGAAGGCAGGCAAGTTGATCAATTTGAAATCCGTCGACTCAAGAAGCGAAAATTAGCGTTAAAAGACGCGATCATGAAACTTGAGAGCCAAATTATTCCTGATCTTAATGCCTGACCATGATTGATCTGTACATTGCCGATAGAGGTCATGGCCTTCCAAGTATCGACCCCTTAAGTATGGCGGCAGAAGGCTTCTTGAACATTAGCGAGACGCCCTTCCGTGTGATTACCGAGAGCAATCTGTTCAAAGCCGCTACTGATAATCTGCCGATGATCAGAGATAATGGCATCATAGTTCGAGATCTCGAATTGATCATGCGGCATATTGAGCATAAATTACAAATTTCAATGGACGGCCACCTGAATAGTCAGCAGCGTGCATTGCATCTTTGTGCCAGCAGAATGCTGAGCCAGCACCTATGCCTAACAATGCATTACTGCCGCTGGTTAGATCCAGAGACTTACCAACCGTTTGTGAAAACCTTATTTAGCGATATTCCTCCGCCGATCAATATGATGGTAAAGCGTCGTCAACAACAGTTTTATAAGCGTCAAATGCAGTCAGCTGGGCTTCATGCCCTCGACAGTCACGACATTTATCAAAAGGCAGGATCAGACTTGTCGGCATTAGCCGATATTTTAGCCGATCAACAATGGTTTGGTGGCGACTATGTCGCAAAGCTTGATATCATGGCGCTCAGCGTTCTAAGCAATATACTTTATCATCCTGTGACAACACCGCTTATTGATCAGGTCCAACAGCATGACAACTTGCTCGCGTTTGAACAGCGCGCCAAATCGCTTATTTTCCCTGCCGACTACCAGCCCTCAACACCACAGATATTTGCCGCCGAAAATGGATGCGATTAAACTATGCTGACAATGCAATACCGCGATACAAAAATCGCCTATTATTGTGTGCCGAAATGCGGCAAAACCACGGTTAAATCGATATTTAAAACCTTAAAACAAGAAGGTGGCGATTATCATAACTATGGCTATAGCAAAATATCGCCGCTTAGCCGCCGTCGTGGCAAAGACGCACACCGATTTACGGTCATTCGCGACCCGATTGCCCGACTCGTATCCGCTTATAATGACCGAGTTGGTGATCGTGATGATATTGCGCGATCCAGCATCAGTGTCAGCTTATGCCATATCATGGGCCTNAACCCCTCACCCTGTTTAGAGGAGTTCAGCCTAAACTTGCGTAAATATGCCGCNATCAACGATCGTATTTTTCGCCATGTAGTGCCACAAACCTGGTACACCGGCAAAGACCTAAGTTTTTTTCATCAAATCTATAACATACAAGATATGGACCAGGTGTTTGCTGACGTTAGCCAATTAACCGAGGTAACGATATTACCGAAGGTAAGAAACGCAAGCCGCAGCAACGCAAAATCTAACGATTTATCTACCGAAGCGCTCAACTATCTACAGCACTTTTATCGAAACGATTATCACACCTTTGAAGAGTATCTTTAAGTCGGCAGCTACTTCAACGCCAGCTGACAGACAATCGGCTTATGATCAGAGCTTTTCACCTTAGCTAGACGACTTATCTGTTTTACTTTTAAACCGCGTAGATAAATATGATCTAAGGCGAGTTCATTTGGGCGATACAGCTTATTGGAGATTCGTGTAAAACCATGTTTGCGTAAAATATTATCTAAACAGCGCAATTGCCAACGGGTAAAGGTATTGAAGTCTCCACAATATATTGCCGGCAGCTGTTGATAATCCGCGCAATCTACAAGCACATGCTTGACTTCACGACGCAGCGAGCGAGCCGATTTAAATAACAGCATATGCGTATTGATTAATAATAGTGGCTGACCGCCCTGCATCTCCATCAATGACACTAATGATAGCTTTGGCGTTTGCGTGACTAACTCTTTACCTAAACTTCGAATCACCGCAATCGGTTGTTTTAAGGCATAGCGTGATGCGGTCAAAACGCCTTCATAACGCTTATCTGCACGCGCATAAGTAATGCCGTAATGAAAGTTCAAACCAGCATATTCTCGACTCAGCTGCGCGGCATTGGTGGTGATAACTTCCTGCAAACAGGCGAGACTTGTGGAGGAAAGCAAGCGCGCCAAGTCTTTCTCAATTACCTTACCCTTAAGCTTTTTATAAATATTCCAACTTAATAAGCTAAATTCTTGCGGCAACAAAGCAGTGGCAGCCTGTTCATGATGATGTAATAGGTTTTCTGTCGCAGGATAAGCCTGCCTTACGGCGTGAAAGTTTCTCCAATGTTGGCGCATCGCAACTGCCTACAGATAGGGTGCTAGTAAACGCATAACACCATCGATTAAATATTGTCCTCGCGTGCGTTGTAACCACATCGACAAAGTATATTCAAAAGTATTAGATTTTTTATTGGCGAACAGCTGTTTTAGCTGATCAATCATCAATGGCTCGAATATTTCAATATTCAGCTCATAGTTTAGCCGCAAACTGCGAGCATCCCAATTTGCCGAACCAATAGACACATAACGATCGTCAATGATAATCAGTTTGGAGTGATCAAAAATATGCTTAGCTCGATAAATTCTGCAACCACTGGTTAACAGCGAATGTAGGCTACCGATTAATGCGCGATCCAAAATTTTATGGTCGGAGTTATCGGGCACTATTATCTCGACCTCAACGCCGCGCATGGCAGCAGTTGATAAAGCGTCTTGGATCGAGTTATCAGGCAAAAAATAAGGCGTGAGTATTTTTATTGACGCATCTGCATGATTAATGATCGATAAAAAATGCCATCGAATTCTAGCCTCATCATCACTTGGCCCATCAACAATCAAACGCGCAAAATCTGCTTGCTCTAACGCTTTAGTATTTGATTCTTGATTAAACCAGATCTTCTCCGTCAGTGCTTGCTGAGTGGCAAAATGCCAATCGTTAACAAACACTTCTTGCAGATAATTTACTAAACCCCCTTCAAGCTTAAAATGAATATCCGGTATTGCAGCACCTCGTCGCTGCTGATGTGAATAATCGGCGGCAATATTTAAGCCACCGGTAAAGCCAAGTTTCGCATCAACCACCAACAATTTTCGATGATTACGTAGATTCGAATAGCGCGTTTTCATTAGCATCGGCATAAACTTTGCCGTATCGATGGCATGCGCATGCAATTGACGATAGATATCAGCAAATGACTTATGCGAGCCAACTGCATCCATCATCACCTTCACTTCAACACCTCGCTGCTTTGCCGCAATTAAAGCCTGACAAAAGCGTTTTCCAACGGCATCGTATTTGAATATATAGCTGTGCAAACTAATCGTAGACTCTGCTGAATCTATCGCGTTCAACATTGACGCATAGGCTTGATCGCCAGCTTCAAAACATTGAAAACGCGTCAGCTGAAGCGGCGAGTACGCGAGCCGGTCACCAAGTGATATAAACCCGCGCCATCTATCGATATCTAAACGTTGCTGCGTTTGCCATTGCGGCTGAGGCTGCGTTATGTAAGCACGATGCAAAAATTTTGCCTGACGAAACTCGCGTGTCAGCGTGTTGATACCAAGAAAAATATAGCTTAGTGAGGCGATTAAAGGGGCTATCACCAAAACCCCAAGCCAACCTAAACTGAGATAAAACAATGAAAATATAGCCGGCGAGAGCAGGATAAAGCCAAGCCAGGCAAACGCTGCATAATGATTGCGTTTAAAAATAATCGCATGCAGGCTGCAGGCTATGGCCAAACCGAAGATTGGTAGAATCAACCAAACGTTTGCGGTGATGATGTCAAATGCACTATCGTTCACGCGTTTAACGCTGCAATCAGTTAAGGCTTAAAAATTTATCCGCATACATATTGTCTTGTAACTGCAATAACTGCTCTCGAAGTTCAACAATATGCTCACCCCAATACCGCGCGGTATTAAACCAGGGGAAATGCATGGGAAAAGCCGGATCTTGCCAACGCTTTGCTAGCCAAGCACAGTAGTTCATCATTCGTAAGGTGCGCAGCGGCTCAATCCAATGCAGCTCTCGCCGATCGAATTCAGTAAACATTTCATAGCCCTCTAATATTTCGAGAAATTGTGTCTGCTGCTGAAATTTATCACCCGACAGCATCATCCAGATATCCTGCACCGCTGGAGCCATTCGAGCATCATCAAAGTCGACAAAATGCGGCGCATCGTTGCGCCATAAAATATTACCTGCATGACAATCGCCATGGCATCGAATAAACGTCGTATCTGCAGCGAGGCATAGGTTCTGCTGCATTTGATCAATCAATTGCTCTGCGATAGTGAGATAATTATCGTGATATTCGGCCGGCAACAGCGACTCAGAAACCGTTTGAATCGCATCAATACCAAAACTTTGCAGGTTCAACGCTGGTCGATGATGAAATTGTGTCGCTTTACCAACCTGATGCATCTTGCCTAAAGTTTGTCCTAATATGAACAGATTATCTAAGTTCTCAAACTCAGGGGCTCGCCCGCCACGACGCGGAAAAATTGCAAAGCGATGCGACTCCCAATGATGCAAGGTGTTACCCTGAATCACTGACGGCAGCACGACCGGTATGTCTTGCTCAGCTAGTTCAAAACAATAGTGATGCTCCTCTAAAATGTCAGCATCACTCCAACGTTGCGGGCGATAAAATTTCACCACCAAGGGCTCGGCATTTTCCATGCCGACCTGATAAACACGATTCTCATAGCTATTTAGCGCTAATAGCCGTCCATCCGAAAAACCGCATAAAGATTCAACCGCATCGATCACGGTATCAGGGCTGAGATTAGCGAAATGTTGCGCTGAGTTATCAGTGTCGGTGAGCACTTGGTTTGGCGATTGATTCGGCATATTGGCCCTATGATTGGTTCATTATCCAGTTCAAGTTATAATAGCGTACTTAGTAGTGCAATTTCGATTTATCCATGTCTTCTCGCAATCCATTTAACTACCCACTCAACCCTGACTACGGCCAGGGTGCTTTTCACCGTAAAATTCGCCTCCAGCCTTTAAAAGATAACACGGGCAGATTTATTCAGGCGGAACTTGAGGATTGCAATCACGGCTTTACCCTGAAGCTGTACTTTGATCAACAGCAAGTTACACGCATTCTGCCCGAGGCTAAACGGATCCCTTTAACGACTTGCGCAGCAGCGGGGCAAATGCTGGATGCATTAATCGGCATGAATATTCATAGCCCCAGTCGAGAGCTTTATGCTCAACTTGATCTATCATCACACTGCACTCACTGGCTCGATTTGGCTATCTGGGCCATCGCCCATGCAGGGCGATGCAGCGCATCGGACACATGGCATGATCGGGTTTATCACGCGATTATTCCAGACGAACTTGAGCATGGCACGCAGGCAACACTCTTGCTTAATCAAGAAGTGTTATTAGACTGGCAACTAAAAGATTGGCAAGTGATTCAGCCCTCAGCCTATGCGGGCCAGCCCTTCTATAAAGGCTTCGCCGCCTGGGCAAATGATATAGCCGACCCACAGGAACGCGAGGCTGCTTTCGTGCTGCAAAAAGCCTACTTTGTATCACGCGCTAGGCTATATGCGATTGATCAACTTGCCGGAGAACCTGCAAGCAAACATCAAATGATGCTGGGCGCCTGTTTTTCTTATTCACAGCCGCGTGTTTCTGTGGCACAGCGAACCGCCGGCAGCGTGCGTGACTTTAGCGATAACAGTGCCGCATTATTGAAATTTCAATAGCGGCTCATCGCGACTCTGGTGCCGGCTTTGCTGGCCTTCGCAACAAATAGTAATCGATCAGCAGCACAGTCACGGCACTGATATAGCCAGCCCAACAAACATCACTGAAGTGATGACCACCAGCTGCTACTCTGGCCCAGCTGGTGCCGCCATACCAGCCAAGCAACAGCAACGCTAAAGCTACCGCTTTATCTCGTTGTTCGCGACGCCATAACCAACAGCTCAGAATCAGAAAAGCCAGCGGTACAGATGCATGACCAGATGGAAAAGATTTTCCTTTGCCGCCCCAGTTTGCCTCGAACAGGGCTTTAGACGGTAGTTCACCACCAAACTCGACACTCTGCACGGGCCTAGGACGCCCAAAATTATCTTTTAGCAGGCTATTTACAATTAAGCCCGGGCCAATCGCCAAGACTAAAAAGACCGCCATGGCTAATTGATCAAAACGTTTCAAACGGCCAGAAAAAACTCTGAGCAAGGCAAAGCCGATCAGGCCAATTAACACCCATCTTACGGCATAGTTAATGCTGTAATAAAACCATTGCTCGAGCGCATAGCCTTTCATATGAAACGCATGATTTGGCTGCCAAAACCAATTTGATATACGAAAATCCAGATTCAACATAATCGTCAGCACTGACAGCAGTGCAATCATTAAACTGGCAGCTGAAAAAGCGATTAAGTGCTTACGAGGCATAGTGTTCTCAAAAGCTGAGAGTATAAACAAACTGCATCATGGATAGCTAGCCATGATTGGCTTTCTGCTTGCTTTACGTTATGGTGGCCAACCTTTTGACTATTCGCAGAAACAAAGCGACCTCATGCCGAAATCTAGCTCCTCAACTGTTCATCTTATCTGCTTCTCAGTGATTGCCTTGATCATTGCTAGCTGTTGTTATTTTGTCATGCTAGCCGACGTTGGACCGATCTATGCTGAGCATGGTTTGATGGAAAATATGCAGGTAGGCTTGATAATGCTGGCTGGCTTTGTGTTTATCGTTCAGGCCGTCAGCAGTGATGCAAGAGCCCGTGAGATTATGGTTTTTTTTGCGCTATTGTCGGTGATCTTTGTAGCACGTGAAATCGACTTTTTTAAAATGCAGGGCGAGATAGCTGAGCCACTCTATTGGCTGTTAGGAACGCATATGGGGAAGGCGCTTTTCTATCTGCCGGCGCTATATATTTTATGGCGTCAGCTAAGGCTGTTTGGTTTTTACTATGCAAACCGAGGATTTTTCTTCAGGCTACCCAGTGTACAGTATTTGATGATAGCGGCATTTTTATTGATTGTAATGAGCTCAATATTTGATACCAAAGAGTGGCACTTTAAATACCGGCATTTTTTTGAAGAATTGTCGGAATTGGCTGCTTATTGCTTCTATTTCGCCGCGGCGCTATTGATGAAAGCTAATCTCAAGGCCATGCCAGCAGTAACAAACACAAGCCACTAAAGCGAGATTAGCGCAGCTCATGCTTATGAGAGGCTAGTGACGTAGTTTCGCGAGCTGCTGAGATAGCTCTTCCGCGCTTTTATACTTAAGCATTAATTCGCTGTATTGCATATACACCTCAACGCAAGGTTTCAGCTGTAAGCTGCGATAATAAATATCTATCGCTTTATTATGCATATTTGCTTGTTGATAGACTGACGCTAATGCAGCCAGTGCCGCTGCATCAAAACTGTGATTGTCAACTTTCTCCAGCTCGCTAAGCAAGCCTAAGGCTGCAGGCTCAGTCAGTGCGATAGCAGCAAAAATCGCCACAACATGATACTGCTCGGCTTTTAACAGGCTGCGCAAACTTTTCAATCCATAGGCTGGCTCAATCGCATAGGCTTTAGCCAAAATAGCCTGCTGTAATGCCGCTGGCGCTGTAGCCAACTTTTTATGAATGGCTTTCAGCTGATCTATCGACTCAGCTTGTTCAACCTTATACAAATTAATTGACTCGGCTGCTTGGCTAAAAGCTTGCTGATCGCGCTTGGATAATTGGCTATAAATTTTTTCCGCTTTTGGCCACTGCTGGCATTCGATATACCAGCTCAGCGCCTTGTATTTAACAATCGCCTGACTCGGGAAGTCTTTCATCATTTGGCGCAGCAAAATATCCACCTGAACCTGATTAGGTTCAGCCATATGAAACTCAAGCTCAGTCAATAACAGTGAAAACTCATTGCTAGTCTCATGAGCCGCGGCAGCGCTCAAGAGTTCTTTCGCGGCCGTTAGATCACCTTGTTTAATTGCCGACTTACTGGCCATTAAAAAATCAGAGAACAGCGGCTGNGTGTTTTTTAGGCTTTGGCTGAATTTTTGATGAGCCATTGCCCAATTTTCATCAATAAATGCCAACCTAGATTGCTGTAACAAACGTGCTGACTTTTTTACACCCCAGTTTTTTGAAATCATGCCGAATTTGCGCAGCGTCGACAGCAGCAGCTGCGTTAATCGAAATACTACATAAACCGTGCATATGCTCAATAGCAGTGCGATTACTAAGCCCCAGAAGGTTGTTTCAAGTGCTAGCTGACCATAGGAAATCCAGACATAGCCGGGGCCATTTGACTCCACGGATGATGCTAACAACCAGCCTAGCAAAATGAGCAATAAGAGCAGAAGAAAGCGTTTAATCATAATGGCTGCTTAACGGGTCTTTAATCGCGAAGTTAAGTAGTCTTTCAGCGCCAGCTGAGAGGCCTGAATGGTGGGTAAATCTTCCACTAGCTTAAGCGCGGCGATTTCCGCTAGCGTTTCTTGTGCCAGCTGCACCTCGGGGCTATTGCGGTCATAGTATTGCTGCAGAATTTGCTGAATTTTTGCAATGCTGTCGGCAAAAATAGCTTGATTAGCCAGCAACAAGGCCGACTCAGCACGAGCCAGGGCCAGCTGCGTCATTTCTTGACGGAAATTCAGTTGTTCAATATTTAACAGCGCATCAGTATCTTCGCCATCGAATTGACGCAGCGAAAAATAATCATCGAGAATGATCTGCACTTTGTACCAAAAGCTTGGATTTTCTGGTTCAGGCTGATTGCTTACCGGCTGACGACTCTCCAACGGCACCATGGGTAAATCAACCAGCATCGTGGCCAGCGCCTTCAGCTGCGCATACACAGCGGCAACATCAAAGGCTTGAAACGCTTTTAAACGATTAAGGTCAGAGCGAATGGCCACTCTCACATCATGTAATCCAGCATCTTCTACCGGAATTTTCTGTATCACCGCTAAGGCACTGGTGAGCAAGGCAATGGCGCCATTCACATCGTCACGCATCAATAAGCGATGATCGGCCATGCGCAACAGAAACTCGACCTCGGGCAATAACCAATCTTGCGAAGAATTTGCTTCTAGCAGCGATAAGCGCGCTAACATCTTATCACTGGCCTCGGTTAAATCATTAAGGCTTTGCTGCAGCACAGCATCTTCAGAAATGGTTTGCTTATTACGCTGCTCAAGCAATGCCTGCAGCTGCTGAACAGTATTAGCATTATTGGCTGAGGTCTGCTCAAGACGGGCAAACTGAGCATTCAAGGTAATATCTGCCTGCTGTCGCTCAAACCATAACCAGGCGCTGATGGCTAGGCTGGCTAGGACCATGATCAGCAATAGAATACTAAACAGCCCTATAGTTTGTTTTTTTGCATGCGGCGGTTGATCACTTGCCTTCATTGCTGATTCTCATTATTTATCGTTGTAATTGCGGCTATCATCGCTTGATTACCGGCATTCTCAGCTTGAGTGGCAGCAGTGAAGCCTAACTGTGCTGCCCTATCCAATAAGCGAGGACTAGGCACAATCAGCGGCATGGTCAATATCTGCGCCAAAACATTATCCATCATAGCTTGCTGCAGCAACATGTCTAGCGTCTCGCCACTGTTAATGGTTAATATGTCCAGCCCCGTATCTAATATCTGAGCCAAACTGCCCGCTTGCTGTGTCACCGGCTGGCGTGCATACAGCTCTAAGTAATCCACCTCAGCACCGCGCTGCATAAGCGTAGTTTTAAGTGTTTCTCGACCACCCTGCCCTCTGACAATTAACAGCTTAGAGGCGTTGATATGGTCGGCCTGCAACTCAGGCAGCGCCAACAAAGACTCACTGTTCATCGCCAAGCTATTCGCAACAACGTTTGGCTGCCCAAGCAGGCCAAGCAGATTAAGGCTATTGGCCGTGGCTGCACCTATTGCTAACCACTGCTGCTCAGGCTGTCGTGGCCAAAAGCGCTGAAACCACTGCGCGGCAATATTGGCCGCATTGGTGCTAATAAAAATCACCCGCTGATATTGCTCTAGGCGAGATACCGTATCAACTATCTGCTGTCGCTGTGTTGCGCTTAGTAAGTCATCATCCGGCAGAAAGGGCTGTATTTGTAATAAGGGATAGGTAACCGGCGTTATATTGAGCTCTCGAAGCTGTGCAGCCAACGCCTCGGCTTGGCCTTGCGGCCTAGTAATTAGCACTTTGGGCATGGTCAGCTAATCACTGGCAATTGCAGCAAGAATTTTATCCGCGCCTTGTGACAATAATTGTTCAGCGACTGTTATGCCAAGCTCAGCAGCCGAGCTCCGCGCCATGCGCGCCTCGGCGCAAAGCAAGGTTTTACCATCCGGACTGCCCACCAATCCTCGAAGCCATAATTGGTCGCCTTGTAACTCGGCAAAGCCGGCAATTGGCACCTGACAACCGCCATTTAGATGGGTATTCATGGCGCGCTCTGCTGTGACTCGGCAAGCGGTATCATCATCATTTAAAACCGCAACCAAGTCAGCGGTTTCAGCATCATCTTCGCGCAACTCAATACCTACCGCACCCTGACCACAGGCAGGCAAACAAATATTATCGCCCAGGCTTTCAGTAACCCTATCAGCCAAGCCAAGACGCAGCAGGCCGGCTTCAGCGAGAATAATCGCGTCAAATTCACCGGCATCAAGCTTGCTCAACCGGGTACCGACATTGCCGCGCAACCAGTCAATATCAAGATCTGGCCTGAGCGCCGCCAGCTGCGACTGCCTACGTAAACTGGAGGTACCCAAGCGCGCACCGGCGGGAAGCTCGGCGAAGCTGTTATAGCGATTCGAGACCAGTGCATCATAGGGCTTTTCACGCGGACAAATGGGCCCTAACTGTAAGCCCTCGGGAAATGCCATTGGCACATCTTTCATAGAATGCACGGCAATATCCGCCTCGCCCGACAGCAGCGCCTGCTCAAGCTCTTTGACAAATAAACCCTTGCCGCCCACTTTGGATAAGGGGCTATCGAGCAATTTATCGCCGCGCGATACCATCTTAAGCAATTCAACCGTTAAACCAGCATGCGCTGATTCAAGCCGGGCTTTGACATACTCAGCCTGCCAGAGTGCGAGAGGACTTTGACGGGTCGCAATAGTTAAGCGAGATTTCATAAGCGAGTGCTCTTGCAATAAACCCTACAGCTGTTTCATCCAGCCTCGAACTTCCGATACCAAGCGACGTGATACCAGAGGCTGAACATCGCAGCCTTCCACTTTTAACTCATACTGGCCATCAATATTTTTTTCCATTGACACGACATGCGCTGAAGAGACCAGTGCATTGCGGTGAACGCGCTTAAAGAAACTGGGAAATTCATGCTCTAAAGACTTTAAACTCTCATCCAGAATCGACTCACCCTGAGTATGATAGACCGTCACATACTTATGCTCAGCCTGCAAAACACGCACATTATCTAACGGTATCAGCTCAATATTGCCACGCGAACTGGCACTTAAATGGCTGCGGCCGTCTGCCAAAAAGCCCGCCTTAGCCGCCACCGACATCAAGGTTTTTTCTAATTTTTCTTTGTTAATCGGCTTCAGCAAATAGCCTTGCGCTGCGACCTCAAACGCATCTACTGCATACTCATCGTAAGCGGTAGTAAAAATAACCTTGGTTCGCAAACCTTCTTCAGCAATCAGCTCAGCTGCCTGCATACCGTCCATAATCGGCATACGAATGTCCAGTAGCGCAATATCAGGCTGCAGTTGCCGGCATAAGTCGATTGCTTCCTGACCTTGTGATGCTACGGCACACACTTCAAAGCCATCCAGGCTCTCTATCATTGCCTGTAAGCGTTGCCGTGCTAGCTGCTCGTCATCTACCACAATTATACTTACTGCCATACTTATTCCTTATCGCTGCTTGCGTGTTTGTAGGTTAATCAATATCGAAGATCAGATTTTTTGGCTGATATCGAAGCACCGTGCGAAAGCTATCGCCCAAATCCTTTAACTCTAATAACGCCGAGGGCCCATATAACTGATGTATACGGTGCCTTATATTGCTTATCGCCATTTTATTGCCTTTATTGGCACGATGCGACTGAGCCGTCTCAAATTGACTATTTTCTATACTGATAATTATCTCACCAGCCTGATATTCACCTTTAACCAGTATATATCCTTGCTCTAATGCCGGCTGAATACCGTGGTAAATCGCATTTTCAATAATTGGCTGTAGGCTGAGGCTAGGAATGGGCAGGCTGGTATCCAAGGCCGAAAAATCTACCTGCCAGCTTAATCGCTCACCGAGGCGAAGCTGCTCTATCGACAAATATCGCTCGCATAGCCCCCACTCTTTTTCAATCGTGGTTTCTAAACGTTCGTCTTTTAAGCTTTCGCGCAACAGGGTTGAAAAGTCTTCGACCATTTTTTCTGCTTTATCGGGCGCAAAACCAATCAAAGAGGCAATAGAGTTCATCGTGTTAAACAAAAAATGGGGCTTAATTCTGGCTTGCAATGAGGCAAGACTGGCGACTACCGCCGCTTTTTCTTGATGAATCAGTTGCTGCTGCACAAACAAATAGCGCAGCGCCACACCGGCAATAATGGCGCTGATAAAATAGTTGCGCCATATAATTTCCCAGTCAATGGTATTATTCTGCTTAAAATTAAAAACCCATTGCGCCAGCAAGGCAACCAGTAGCGCGACTAATAGCAAAATCAGATAGCTGCTGACGATAGTGAACATCTTATTGCTCAAACGATTTATCGTATTGCGCATTAACGCCAGTAAACAAGCACTGCTAATCGCTTGCCATTGCACATAAATTGTCATGCTGGCAAAACCCACCCAGTCAAAGTTCATGCCATAGACAAAAAGCGAAAACAGCATCACCAATAGCTGCGCCGTCATAAGAATCACAACAAATGCTCGAGGCGCTAAAAAGTCGGGCAGCTGAAAAAAGTCTAACTGATCATCTTGTCCGCTTAATTCAATTTTATTCATCGCTGAGCATAGCCTTAGCGCACGCTTTTTAGGATAATATTCGTTTTTATCTATTAAACACCAGCGATTAATCCAGTACCAATAAAAGTTTGAGAAAGCCTAATGAGTGATAAAACTGAATCGAGCATGTGGGGTGGCCGTTTTAATGAACCGGTAGACGCCTTTGTTGAGCGTTTTACAGCATCCATCCAGTTTGATCAGCGCATGTTCGAGCAAGATATTAATGGCTCTTTAGCCCATGCTAGCATGCTCAATCAGGCCGGCATTTTGAACGACCAAGAACTGTCTGACATCCAAATCGGCTTAGAAGAAATTCGTCAGGATGCGCAACAAGGCAAGATTGATTGGTCGATCGAGCTTGAAGATGTTCATATGAATATCGAAAAGCGACTGACCGATAAAATTGGCATCACCGGCAAGAAACTGCACACCGGACGCTCGCGCAATGACCAAGTCGCAACTGACATCCGCCTGTATTTGCGCGATGCGATTGACCACATAGCCACCGAGCTAACTAGGCTGCAAACTGGCTTGGTTGCGCAAGCCACAAGCCATGCTGACGTCATCATGCCAGGCTTTACGCACCTTCAAACTGCACAACCGGTTACCTTTGGCCACCATCTATTGGCCTGGAACGAAATGATCGAGCGAGATTTCTCGCGGTTGATGGACTGTCGTGCTCGCATGAATCAGTCACCGCTGGGTGCTGCCGCCCTTGCCGGCACAACCTATCCGATTGATCGCGACTATACTGCCGCGATGTTGGGCTTTGATAAGCCTACGGAAAACTCTCTAGATTCGGTCAGTGATCGTGACTTTGCGATCGAATTCACCAGCTTTGCCAGTATTTTATTAATGCATTTATCACGATTCTCTGAAGAATTAATCTTATGGGCATCAGCGCAATTTAACTTTATTGACCTACCAGATCGATTTTGCACAGGCTCATCGATTATGCCGCAAAAAAAGAATCCTGATGTGCCTGAGTTAGTGCGCGGCAAAACGGGTCGCGTATTCGGGCATTTACAGTCGTTACTAACCTTGATGAAAGGCCAGCCCTTGGCTTATAACAAGGACAATCAAGAAGATAAAGAGCCGTTGTTCGACACCATCGATACGGTACAAGCCTGTGTACGAGCCTTTGCCGACATGGTGCCCGCCATCAATGTTAAACGCGAAAGCATGTATGAAGCCGCTAAACGCGGATTTTCTACAGCAACAGATCTAGCCGATTACTTGGTTAAAAAAGGCATTGCCTTTCGCGACTCGCATGAAATTGTTGGTAGCTCTGTCGCTTATGCAATTGAACAAAATAAAGACCTTTCTGAGCTTAGCTTAGAAGAACTGCAGCAATTTTCTGACAGTATAAGTGACGATGTTTTTGAGGTGCTAACCTTGGAAGGTTCGGTTAGTGCGCGCGATCATCTTGGCGGCACAGCACCTACGCAGGTATTAGCCGCCGCCCAGCGTGCATCTGCAATGTTAGCAAAGCGTTAGACTAGTTCAGTAAACCCTTAAAATGTACCTGCCGAGCAATAAATGCCTCGAGCTCTTGCTCAGGCATCGGCTCGCCAAGTAAATACCCTTGTAGGCAATGAATGTTGCAGCTTTGCAATAAGTCGAGCTGTGTTTCACGCTCAACGCCCTCAATGCATACTCGAGATTTAAAGCCGTTAATCAAATCAATCAGCGTTTTAACAAAATTCAGCTGATCCTCTGACTGGTCAAGCTTCATCATAAATTGTTTATCAATTTTCATTTCATCAAATGGCAGTCGCCGAAGTGACTTGAGGCCGACTTCACCCGTCGCAAAATCATCCAAGGCCAGCTGCACGCCAAGCTGCCGCAGGCTTTGCAAGCTCGAAAAGGCAAAGCCGGTATCTTCCATAATCATTGCCTCTTTGAATTCCAACATAATCTGATGCGGCGCAACGTCATATTGCTTCAATAAACTTGCGATTGAGGGCGCAATTTTGCCAGCGCGAAAATGCTGCTGAAATATGTTCACTGAGATTTGGCCAATAAAGCCGCTAGCACAAAGCTTTTGTAATTTATCAAACACAAGGCTCAGCACCATTTCACCTACTTGCTCACCAAGGCCCAGTTCTTCAATACTGCGCAAGAACATCGACGGCTTTAACACCCTACCATCTGCATGCTGCCAGCGCAGTAGTGCCTCAAAACCGATTAACGACAAACTGTTTGCATCAAAGCGCGGCTGATACACCATCGATAACTCGCGCGAGCTAATTGCACGCTCAATATCCTGTGCAAGCTCTTGTCGTTTATTATCACGACGATGCATATCGTCGGTATAAAACTGATATTGATTTTTACCCAATTTTTTTGCGTGATACATCGCCACATCGGCACAGCGCAATAGACTATCTTGCTCTATTGCATCATCTGGATACAAGGCAATACCAATGCTGGCACCAATACTTAGGCGTTGACCTTCCAGTAAAAATGGCTCGTCGAGGGCGTGGAGTATTTTTTTACAAATTGTTGCCGATGATGACTCTGCAATATCGCGACTTTTTAAGGAATGTAAAATAATCGCAAACTCATCACCGCCCATCCTCGCGACCGTATCATCGCCGCGCACACAGTCGACCAAACGCGCTGCTACTTGGGTTAATAATTGATCGCCCAATGCGTGGCCAAAGCGGTCATTTACCGGCTTAAAACCGTCCAAGTCTAAAAACAGCAAGGCGGCAAAATAACGCTCGCGCACGCCACGCTGCAGCGCTTGAAATAACCTATCACTAAACAGCGTGCGATTCGGTAAATTAGTTAACGGGTCATAATACGCCAGCTGCTTCACTTTTTGGTCGGTCGCTGCCTGCTCCGCCACCTCATGGAATGCGGTGATATGATTGGTAAGCACGCCGTTGCTATCGCGCACTTCGGCAATATGCATGGCTGCCACAAAGGCCTCGC